>NZ_JBHYTK010000234.1:0-9127 GCF_042749255.1 Streptomyces sp. NPDC059524
GTACAGCCCCGCCCCCTGAGGGGGCGCGCCTGCCCGGCCCCTGGGGCACGCGGAGCGTGCCTTCAGGGGCGCGGGGAACTGCGCGATCAGCCACGGCGGCGCAGCACCCCGCGAGGATCCTCGGCCCCTACGGCGGGGGCGATCGCCGGGTCGGCACCCCGCCTCCAGGGGTCAGTGGATGCTGTCCCGCCAGGCCTGGTGGAGCGTCGCGAACGTGCCCGTGCCCGCGATGAGTTCGGACGGCGGGCCGTCCTCCACCACGCGGCCGTGAGCCATCACCAGAACCCGGTCCGCGATCTCCACCGTCGAGAGCCGGTGCGCGATCACCACCGCGGTGCGCCCACGCAACACCGTCCGCATCGCGCGCTGCACCGCCCGCTCCCCGGGAATGTCGAGCGAGCTCGTCGCCTCGTCCAGGATCAGCACCCCCGGATCCGCGAGCAGCGCCCGCGCGAACGCCACCAACTGCCGCTGACCGGCCGAGATACGCCCGCCGCGCTTGCGCACGTCCGTGTCGTACCCGTCCGGCAGCGCCATGATGAAGTCGTGCGCGCCGATCGCCTTCGCCGCCCGCTCGATCTCCTCCCGGCTCGCCTCGGGCCGCCCGATCGCGATGTTCTCCGCGACCGTCCCGGAGAACAGGAACGCCTCCTGGGTCACCATCACCACCCCGCGCCGCAGCGCCGCCGTGGACAGCTCCCGCAGGTCGACCCCGTCGAGCAGCACCTGCCCGTGCGAGGGATCGTAGAAGCGGGCCAGAAGCTTCGCGAGGGTCGACTTGCCCGCGCCGGTCGAACCGACGACCGCGACCGTCTGCCCGGCCGGCAGCCGCAGGTCGAAGCGCGGCAGCACCTCGCCACCGGTGCGGTACCCGAACGACACGTCCCGGAACTCGACGTCCCGGCCCGGCAGTTCACCGCTCCGCTCCGGCAGCTCGCGCGGCGCGCCCGGCTCCGGCACCGACGGCACCTGCTCCAGCAGCCCCGCGATCTTCTTCAGTGACGCCGCCGCGGACTCGTACGAGTTGAGGAACATCGCGAGCCGGTCGATCGGGTCGTACAGCCGCCGCACGAACAGGACCGCCGCCGCCAGCACCCCCAGCGCGAGCGTCCCGCCCGCCACCCGGTAGGCACCCCACAGGACCATTCCGGCCACCGCCGTGTTCGCGATGATCCGCGAGCCGACGACGTAGCGGGCCATCTCCAGCATCGCCGTGCCGTTCGCCCGCTCGTGCCGGTGGTTGAGCCGCCCGAAGTCCGCGTCGTTCGCGTCCTCGCGGCGGAAGGCCCGCACCGGCCGGATCCCGTTCATCGTCTCGACGAACTTCACGATGACCGCCGCGATCGCCGAGGACCGCTCCCCGTAAGCGCGCGCCGCCCGCCGCCGGTACAGCCGGATCAGCACGTACAGGGGCACGAACGAGGCCGCCGCGACCGCGCCGATGCCCAGGTCGAGCCAGAGCAGCATCACCGTGATGTAGACGGAGGCCAGAATGACGTTGACCAGTTCCTGGAGGCCCTCGCTGAGCAGCTCGCGCAGCGACTCGACGTCCGTCGTGGCCCGCGAGATGACCCGGCCCGAGGTGTACCGGTCGTGGAAGTCGACGCTCAGCGCCTGCGCGTGCCGGAAGATCCGGCCGCGCAGATCGAGCAGCACGTCCTGACTGACCCGGGCCGACAGCTGGATGTACGCGTACAGGAACGCGGCCGAGCAGCACGCCGCGAGCAGGAACCCGACCCCGACCGCGATCAGCGGCCCGTAGGAGTCGTCGCGGAGCGCGGGCACCGCCCGGTCGATCGCGTACGCCACGAGCAGCGGCCCCGACTGCACCGCGCCCTGCTGCAACAGCAGCGCCAGCACCGTCAGCCACACCCCGCGCCGGTGCGGTCGCAGCAAGGACCGCAGCAGGGCGCCGGTCGCGCCCTTGCGCGTAGGGAGATCGTCCTGGTCGAACGGGTCGCCGGGAGCCGGCGGACCGGCGGCCGGCGGCGACTGCGGATGCGGCTCGTCGTCCGGGCCCGTGGCCTCGACCGGCTTCCCTGTGGTCGTCGTCATGCCTGCGCCGCCCTTTCCGGGTCCGTGTCGTCCCCCGACATCAGATGCCGGTACTCCGCGTTCGTGCGCAGGAGCTCGTGGTGCGTGCCCACCGCCGTGACCCGGCCCTCCGAGAGGAGGGCGACGCGGTCCGCGAGGAGGACCGTCGACGGGCGGTGCGCGACCACCAGGGCGGTGCTGTCGGCCAGGACACGGCGCAGGGCCGCCTCCACCGCCGCCTCCGTGTGCACGTCGAGCGCCGACAGCGGGTCGTCCAGGATCAGGAAGCGCGGGGCGCCCACCACCGAGCGGGCCAGCGCCAGACGCTGGCGCTGCCCGCCCGACAGACTCAGACCCTGCTCACCGACCTCGGTCGCCGCACCCTGCGGCAGCCGCGCCACGAAGTCCGCCTGCGCGACGCCCAGCGCCCGCTCCAGCTCCGCGTCCCCCGCGCCGGGAGCCCCCATCCGCACGTTCTCCGCGACCGACGCCGAGAACAGCGTGGGCTCCTCGAACGCCATCGACACCAGCGTGCGCAGCTCCGCGCGCGACATCGCCGCGATGTCCCGCCCGTCGAGCGTGATCCGGCCCCCCGTCACGTCGTACAGACGCGGCACCAGCGCGGTGAGCGTCGTCTTGCCGCTGCCGGTCGCCCCGACCAGCGCCATCGTCTCGCCCGAGCGGATGTGCAGGTCGATGCGGCGCAGCGTCGGCACGGAGCCCGCCTCCGCGTCCGGGTAGCGGAACTCGACGCCGTCGAAGCGCAGCCCGTCCCCGCCCGCGACGGCCCCCGGGGCCACCGCGTCCGGCTCGGTCTCCTCCGGTTCGTCCATGACCTCGAAGAAGCGCCGCGTCGCCGTCGCCGCCTCCTGGCTCATCGCCAGCAGAAAGCCGATCGACTCGATCGGCCAGCGCAGCGCCAGCGCCGTGGACAGGAACGCGACCAGCGTGCCCGCCGACAGGCCGCCGTCCGCGACCTGCACCGTCCCCAGGACGAGCGCCGCGCCGAGCGCCGCCTCCGGCAGGAGCGTGATGACCGCCAGGATCCCGGCGAGCAGCCGCGCCTTGACCAGCTCCGTGCCGCGCAGCGTCCGCGACAGGTCGCGGAAGGCGCGGGCCTGGCTGCGGTGCCGCCCGAAGCCCTTGATGATCCGGATGCCGAGCACCGACTCCTCGACGACCGTGGTCAGATCGCCGACCTGGTCCTGGGCCCGCCGCGACGCGTCCGCGTACCCGTGCTCGAACCGGTAGCAGACCGCGATCAGCGGGACCGCCGGCGCGAGCAGCACCAGACCGAGCCCCCAGTCCTGCACGACGAGCAGCGCGAGGCCCGCCACGATCGTCACCCCGTTGACGATCAGGAACGTCAGCGGGAAGGCCAGGAACATCCGCACGACCATCAGGTCCGTCGTCGCGCGCGACAGCAACTGGCCCGAGGCCCACCGGTCGTGGAAGGCCACTGGAAGCCGCTGCAGATGCCGGTACAGATCGGCCCGCATCGCCGCCTCGACCCCGGCCAGCGGCCGCGCCACCAGCCAGCGCCGCAGCCCGAACAGCAGCGCCTCCGCGAGACCCAGCGCGAGCAGCACCCCCGCCCCGAGCCACACCCCGCCCGGATCCCGGTCGGCCACCGGACCGTCCACGATCCACTTCAGCACCAGCGGGAACACGAGCCCCAGACAGGAGGCGACGACGGCCACCACCGCCGCCCCCGTCCAGCGCGCCCGCACGGGCCGCACGTACGGCCACAGGCGCAGCAACGCCCGCACGGCCGACCGCCGTTCGCCTCCGGTCGCCGGTCCAGGATCCGTGGTGGGTGCAAGTGAAGTGGCCATCAGGAGTGAGACTACGGATCGCCACTGACATCTTTCACCGGGTTTTCCGGCCCCCCGGGCCGGTCCGCGCCCCGGAGTCGTACCCGTATCAACCGATCGGCTGATACGCGCTCGAGCGCGTCGGCCGATACCGGGCCCGGCGCCCGAGCGGGACGCTGAAGCCATGACGATCACCAGTGCACCACTCATCGAGGTCGCGGGGCTGCGCAAGACGTACGCCGGGCGGGCCGTCGTCGACGGTGTCTCGTTCGGTGTCCAGGAGGGGGAGATCTTCGGCGTCCTCGGCCCGAACGGCGCCGGCAAGACCACCACCGTCGAGTGCGTGGAGGGCCTGCGCACCCCCGACGCCGGCACCGTCCGGGTCGCGGGCCTCGACCCCGTACGCGACCACGAGCAGGTCACCCGCATCCTCGGCGCCCAGCTCCAGGAGAGCGAGATCCAGCCGAAGCTCACCGTGCGCGAGGCCCTGGAGCTGTACGCCTCCTTCTACCCCGACCCCCTGGACTGGCGCCCGCTGGCCGAGCGGCTGCGGCTCACCGACAAGCTCGGCACCCGCTTCGCCCGGCTGAGCGGCGGCCAGAAACAGCGCCTGTTCATCGCGCTCGCCCTCGTCGGCAACCCCCGCGTCGTCGTCCTCGACGAACTCACCACCGGGCTCGACCCGCGCTCGCGCCGCGACACCTGGCAGCTCATCGAGGAGGTCCGCGACAGCGGCGTGACCGTCCTGCTCGTCACCCACTTCATGGAGGAGGCACAGCGCCTCTGCGACCGCATCGCGGTCATCGACCAGGGGCGGGTCGCCGCGCTCGACACCCCCGACGGACTGATCCGGCAGGCCGCCGGAGCCATCGTCATCTCCTTCACCCCCTCCGCCCCGCTCGACGAGCGCGAACTCGCGGCCCTGCCCGCCCTCGCCTCCGTCGCCCACAAGGACGGCCGCGTCACCCTCACCGGCGGCGAGACGACCGTCGACGCGCTCCTCACCCTGCTCGCCCGGCAGCACGTCACCGCCCACCAACTCCGGGTCTCCGACGCCACGTTGGACGACGCGTTCCTCGACCTGACAGGAGCCGGCCAGTCATGAGCACCGTCACCCTCGCCGCCCCGGCCAAGACCGCCCGCCGCGCCGTCCTCACCGCCGAGTTCCGCCTCTTCAGGCGCGAACCCGGCAGCCTCGTCGGCATCCTCCTCTTCCCCGTCGCCCTCCTCGTGATCCTCGGCTCCATCCCCGCCTTCCGGGAGGCCGACGACAGCCTCGGCGGCATCCGGCTCGTCGACGCCTACGTCCCCGTCACCGTGCTCCTCGGCATGATCGCGGGCGGCCTCCAGTCGATGCCGCCGATCATCACCGGCTACCGCGAACGCGGCATCCTGCGCCGCATGTCGACGACGCCCGTACGGCCATCCGCGCTGATCGGCGCCCAGATGGGCATCCACGGCGCCGCCGTCCTCGTCTCCGCCGCGCTCTGCCTCGCCGTCGGCCACCTCGCCTTCGACGTGGCCCTGCCCCGCCAGCTCTTCGGCTACCTGCTGGCCCTCGTCCTCGCCGTGGCCGTCGCCCTCGCCCTCGGCGCCGTCGTCTGCGCCCGCGCCGGCACGACGAAGATCTCCACGGCCATCGGCACCGTCGTGTTCTTCCCGTCCATGTTCACCGCGGGCGTCTGGCTGCCGGTGCAGTCGATGCCGGACGCACTGGCGCACATCGTCGAGCTGACCCCGTTCGGCGCCGCCGCGCAGGCCCTCGACCAGGCCGCGGCCGGCGACTGGCCCGGCACCGTCCACCTGCTCGTCGTCGCCGCCTGGGCGGTGGCCCTGTCCGCCGCGGCCGCCCGCTGGTTCCGCTGGGAGTGACCGTGCCGCAGGCCCCGTGGAGGCAGACTGACCGCGTGATCAACGGACCCGCGCCCGAGCGCACCGCCGCCGAACTCGCCGACGCCGTCGCCACCGCCGAGGACCCCTGGCGCGTCGTGCACCGCTACGGCGCGTACGTCCTGCTCGCCATCGGCACCGTACTGATCGCCGCCACCTCCGACGTCATCGGCATGGACCGCACCCAGTGGTGGATCGCCGGCAGCCTCATCGCCACCGCGCTCGCCCTCCAGGTGTGGTGGACCCTCACCGAACCGGCCGTACCGCGCCCGTCCGCCGTCAGCGCGCTCTTCTACTGGGCGCGCTGGGCGATCGGCTTCGTCGTCGCGCTCATCAACCCGTTCTTCGCCTTCTTCGCGGCCGTCGGCTACTACGACGCCGACCGGCTGCTGCCGCGCCGCCAGCAGAAACCCGGCATCCTCGCCTCCGTGATCATCGTGGCGGGCGCCCAGAGCGGCGGCCTGCCGCCCCGCGGACCGCTCGGCTGGTCCGTGTTCGGCGCGCTCATCGTCGCCAACATGGCCTTCGTCGTCATCACCGGACACCTCCAGGAGAAGGAGCAGGAGCGGGCCCGCGTCCAGGTCCGCACCATCCACGAACTCGCCCGGACCAACGCGGCACTCCAGCAGGCCCTCGACGAGAACGCCGCCCTGCACGCCCAACTCCTGCTCCAGGCACGGGAGGCGGGCGTCGCCGACGAACGCCGCCGGCTCGCCGCCGAGATCCACGACACCATCGCCCAGGGGCTGACCGGCATCATCGCCCAGCTCCAGGTCGTCGCCGGCGCCCCCACCCTCGCCGTCGCCCGCGAACACCTCGACCGCGCCAGCGACCTGGCCCGGCACAGCCTCGGCGAGGCCCGCCGCTCCGTCCACAACCTCGCCCCCGCCGCCCTCGCCGACGCCACCCTCCCCGAGGCGCTCAAGAAGACCGTCGCCGACTGGGGCACCCGCACCGGCGTGCGCGCCGAGTTCACCCTCACCGGCACCGCCCAGCCCCTGCACGAGGAGATCGAGGCCACCCTCCTGCGCATCACCGAGGAGGCCCTCTCCAACGCCGCCCGCCACGCCCACGCCGGCCGGCTCGGCGTCACCCTCTCCTTCATGGCCGGCGAGGTCACCCTCGACGTCCGCGACGACGGCCGCGGCTTCGACCCGCTCACCCTGCCCGCCCGGACCGGCAGCGGCGGCTTCGGCCTCGACGGCATGCGCGCCCGCGCCGAACGCCTCGCCGGCGACGTCACCGTCGAGTCCGAGCCGGGCGGCGGCACGGCGATCTCCGCTCGCGTACCTTTGGTGCCCCATGACCAGTGAAGCCCCCGGCGGCCCCGCCCCGATCAGCCTCCTCATCGTCGACGACCACCCCGTCGTACGGAACGGCCTGCGCGGCATGTTCGAGTCCGCCCCCGGGTTCACCGTCCTCGGCGAGGCCGCCGACGGCGTCGAGGGCGTCGCCCGCGCCGCCGAACTCGACCCCGACGTCGTCCTCATGGACCTGCGGATGCCCGGCGGCGGGGGAGTCGACGCGATCAGGGAACTGACCCGCCGCGGCGCCCGCGCCCGGGTCCTCGTCCTGACCACCTACGACACCGACTCCGACACCCTCCCCGCGATCGAGGCCGGCGCCACCGGCTACCTCCTCAAGGACGCCCCGCGCGAGGAACTCTTCACCGCCGTACGCGCCGCCGCCGAAGGCCGCACCGTCCTGTCGCCCGCCGTCGCGTCCCGCCTGGTCACCGCCGTCCGCACCCCGGCCGCCCCCGCCGACGAGACCCTCTCCGCACGCGAGCGCGAGGTCCTCCTCCTCGTCTCCAAGGGCACCTCCAACAAGGAGATCGCCCGCGAACTGTTCATCAGCGAGGCCACCGTGAAGACCCATCTCACCCACATCTACGCCAAGTTGGGCGTCAAGGACCGCGCGGCGGCGGTCGCCGTGGCGTACGACCGGAAAATTCTCGGATAGCCGCCCCGGCCGGTCCGTCCCCATACTGGAACCATGAGCGGCGGCTCCCAGGAGTTCGTGCGCGCGACGCCGCGGCCCGGTGGCCCGATCGTCTCGGCGGTCGGATACCGCAGCGAGGGGCAGCGGCCCGCGCTGCACCGCGGGCTGCCCTCCCCGTACCTGACCGTGATCTTCTCGCTCGACGGGCCCGTCGTCGGCGGCGCCACCGCCGAGCAGGCCACCGGCACGGACGCCGTCCGCACCGACATCGTCGTGGGCGGGTTGCACCAGGCCCCCGCCTTCATCGCGCAGCCCGCGCACGAGGCCGGCATCCAGCTCGCCCTGCATCCGCTCGCCGCCCGCGCCGTGCTCGGCGTCCCCGCCGCCGCGCTGTCGGGGGAGATCGTCACCGAGGGCACCGACGTGTTCGGGCCCGCCGCCGCCCGGATCCGCGACCGGCTCCACGAGCTGCCCGGCTGGGCCGACCGCTTCGCCTGCCTCGCCGCGTACCTGCGCCCCGACGACGACCCCTTCGCCGGTGTCCGCCCCGAGGTCGCCGAGGCCTGGACCTGGCTCGCCCGGCACCGCGGCTCGGGCACGCTGCCCGGGCTCGCCACGCACGTCGCCCTCAGCGAGCGCCGGCTCACCACCCTCTTCCGCGCCGAGACCGGCCTCAGCCCCGGGCAGGCCGCCCGTCTCATGCGCTTCCAGCACGCCAAGGCCGCCGTCGTCCGCGCCGTCGCCCGCGGCGCCCCGCCCGACCTCGCCCGGGTCGCCGCCGCACACGGCTACGCCGACCACTCCCACCTCGTCCGCGCGTTCCACCGCTACACCGGCCTGAGCCCGACCGCGTGGCTCGCCGAGGAGTGCCGGAACATCCAAGCCGGGGGGCACCTCAACGGCGAAGAATCGGACTCATGAACACGACACAGAACACCCCTCCGCCCACCGTCTGGCCCACCCTCCAGGCCGACGACGCGCCCGCCCTGATCGACTTCCTCGTCGGCACGGTCGGATTCCTGCGCACCGCCGTCCACGAGGACGGTGACCGCGTCGCCCACGCGCAGCTCGACTGGCCGGAAGGAGGCGGGATCATGCTCGGCTCCGCCAAACCGGTGGACGACGAGGCCGGCGACTGGAGCCTGCGGCCCGGCTCGTTCGGCTGCTACGTCGTGACGGCGCGGGTCGACGAACTCTACGGGCGGCTCGTCGACGCGGGCGTCAAGATCCTCCGCGAGATCGAGGACCAGCCCTACGGAAGCCGCGAGTTCGCCATTCTCGATCCCGAGGGGAACAAGTGGTCCTTCGGCACGTATGCGGGCGAGCCGCGGGCCTGAACCGTTCGTCTGCGGGTGCGTGGGGGCTGGTCGCGCAGTTCCCCGCGCCCCTGGAAGGCATGCGGCTTCGCCGCGCCTTCCCCAGATCACAGGCACTCCGCACCTTTGCCG
>NZ_JBHYTK010000235.1:0-9105 GCF_042749255.1 Streptomyces sp. NPDC059524
CGGCACGGCATCAGCCCGTGGTCACACGACGGTCCGGGGCCCCGCCGCGCGCCGCAGCCGGTTGGCGATCGCCAGGCCCAGCCCCGCTTCCGCGGGCAGTGACGCGATGACGAGGTCGCATCCGCGCTCGTCGAACTCCCGCAGGAACCCGTACAGCCGGCGCGCGTAGTCGGACATCGAACCCGGGACCGTCACCACGGTGTGCGCCTTCACGTCGGCGTCCGTGAGGGCGGCGGGGAGCAGGACACCCACCTGGTGCCCCGACGCCTGGGCCCGTGCCGCTTCGGCGGCGACCTCTTCCGCCTCGACGAGGACGACACGAGCGCGCGGGGCGTAGTGGGAGGGGTGCTGGCCCGGCACCCGGACCTGGCTCGCCGAAGGAACGTCGATCGGGTGGCCCAGCACTTCTTCGAGGTCTTCGCGTGTCACCCCGCCGGGCCGCAGGATGGTCGGGATCTCGCTCGTGACGTCGACGATCGTGGACTCGACTCCGACCTCACAGCGGCCGCCGTCCAGCACGAAGTCGACGGCGTCGCCGAGCTCGGCACGGACGTCCTCGGCGGTGGTGGGGCTGACCTGCCCGAAACGGTTGGCGGACGGGGCCGTGACACCGCCGCCGAACGCCGCCAGCAACGAGAGGGCGACGGGGTGGTCCGGCACCCGCACGGCCACCGTCTCCAAGCCGCCCGTCGCTTCGAGGGGGACCCGTCGCCCCCGGCGCAGGACCAGGGTCAGAGGCCCCGGCCAGAAGTGCTCCGCCAGCAGCCGGGCGGTCGCGGGCACCTCCCGCACCCAGTCGTCCAGCTGCTCGGAACCGCCGATGTGGACGATCAGCGGATGGGACGGCGGACGCCCCTTGACCTGGAAGATGCGCGAGACGGCCTCGGGGTTCTCGGCGTCGGCTCCCAGTCCGTAGACGGTCTCGGTCGGGAGGGCCACCAGACCGCCGGCGCGCAGCACACCGGCGGCCTTCTCGATGTCATGGGTTCCTGCGTTCACGTCCACAATCCTAGAAGGCCGACGAGAGCACCTCCGGACCGTCCCCGGAAGGTCAGGGCGTCGACGTCAGGTACGCGATGACCATGTCGCCGAGCATCGTCCGGTAGTGCTCGCGCCGCCCCGGCTGCGTGAGGTCACGTCCGAACAGCGCCTGGAAGGTGTGCCGGTTGGCCACTCTGAAGAAGCAGAACGAGCTGATCATCGCGTGCAGGTCGACGGCGTCCACGTCGGCCGTGAAGACACCCTGCTCGCGCCCGGCCTCCAGAATGCGGCCGATGACCTCGGTCGCGGGGGAGCTGAGGGAGCCCAGGCTGGAGGCTGCCGCGATGTGCTCGGCCTCGTGGATGTTCTCGATGCTGACCAGGCGGATGAAGTCGGGGTGTGCCTCGTGGTGGTCGAAGGTGAGCTCGGCCAGGCGGCGGATCGCGGACACCGGGTCCAGGTGCTCGACGTCGAGCTGCTGCTCCTGGCGCCGGATGACCGCGTAGGCCCGCTCCAGGACCGCGGTGAAGAGCTGCTCCTTGCTGCCGAAGTAGTAGTAGATCATCCGCTTGGTGGTGCGCATGCGGGCGGCGATCTCGTCCACCCGCGCGCCCGTGAAGCCGAGGCGGGCGAACTCCTCCGTGGCCACGTCGAGGATCTCCGCCTGGGTCCGAGCCGCGTCGCGGGTGCGCCTGGCGGGCTTGGCTGACGGGGGAACGGCGGCCATGCGGCTCCTCGCTGAGACGGACTGTCCGGGGCCCGTCAGTCTAACGTCGGCCGTCACAGCAGGTCCTAGGCGTCCGCGCGGGTCAGACGCCGTGCTGGTACGCGTGCTGCGCGGCCAGCCGGACACCCGCGTTCTGTGCCCCGTAGCCGCGGTAGCCGCCGGTGCGTTGCACCAGCTCGAAGAAGACCCGCCCGATCGTGGGGGTGTAGCAGTGGAAGAACTCCCCCGTCTCGTCGCGGTCGTAGAGGATGCCCGACTCCCGCAGTGTCCGCAGAAGGTGTGGCTCGATGTCGTGGCGCGCGTCCAGATCGTCGTAGTAGTTGTCGGGGATCGGCAGCAGCCCCGCACCCCGCTCCCGCAGGAGACGGGCCGTGGCGACGATGTCGTCCGTCGCCAGCGCGATGTGCTGGAAGCGGACGTTCTCCTCGCCCGGCGCGGGGGCGACGTTGAGGGCGATCCGCACGCCACCGTCCGGGCCGGCGACGGCGCGGCTGCGGAACAGCCCGTATGGGTCGGCCAGATCGAGGCTCTCATCGGCCTGGAGCCCCAGGACGCTGCGGTAGAACAGTGAGGCCTCGTCGAACTGGTGCCATGGCTGGGTCAGCGCGATGTGGTCGATGCGACTGACGCCACCGGCCGGCTCCGCGGGCGTCGGCGGCAGACCGGTGAAGTCGTCGGTCCAGCTCGGATGGTCCGGCCTGCCCGTACGGCAGAAGAACAGCTGCGTCGCGTCGGGTGCGGCGACGGCATCCAGCGGAGTGTCCTTCGGGCCGCGCCGGCGCGGGACGACAGGGGCGAGCAGTGCCTCCGCGCGCCGTGCGGCCTGTGCCGGGTCGGGGGTCTCCAGGCCGATGGCGGCCAGGGCGGGTCCGCCGCGGTGGCCGCCCGCGCCGGTGTTCACCAGGATCCGGGCCTCGCCCTGCTGCCACAGCTCGACCGGTTTGGAGGTGTGCCGTCCGGCACGGGAGAAGCCCAGCGCCCCCAGTACGCCGCGCAGCGGCTCGGTGTCGGCCGCGGTCAGCTCGGCGAAGGCGAAACCCGAAGGGGCGGCCGCGGCGGGCGGCGCGGCAAGTCCCGCGGACTCCTCGAGGAGAAGGAGGGAGCGCAGCGCGTCGACGGCGGTGGACGCCGCGCCGGCCTGCCGGAAGACGTCGTTGAACACTTCGAGGGACAGGGGGCCTCGGTATCCGGCCTTGACGGCCGCCGCCACCACGCCGGCGACATCGAGGCCGCCCTGGCCCGGGAAGCAGCGGTAGTGGCGGCTCCACTGCAGGACGTCCATCGCCATCAGCGGTGCGTCGGCCAGCTGGAGGAAGAAGATCTTCTCGCCGGGGATGTCGGCGATACCGCCAGGATCGTCGGCCCGGGAGAGGATGTGGAAGCTGTCCAGGCAGGTGCCTAGGGCCGGATGGTCGGCCTGTTCGACGATCCGCCAGGCGTGGTCGTACGTATCGACGTGACGGCCCCAGGCGAGTGCCTCGTACGCGATGCGGATGCCGCGCCGCTGTGCCCGGTCCGCGAGCTGTCGCAACTGCTCGGCGGCGAGAGCGTCGTCGTCCAGGGATTCCGGGTCGACGCTGGAGCAGACCAGCAGCAGATCGGCGCCCAGTCGCTCCATCACGTCGAACTTCCGTTCCGCGCGCCGGAGGTTGCGGGCGAGCAGCTCGGCGGGGACGGCCTCGAAGTCGCGGAACGGCTGGTAGAGGTCGATGCTCAGGCCGAGGTCGGCGCAGCGCAGGCGCACGTCCTCGGGGCTGAGCGAGGTGGAGAGCAGATCGTTCTCGAAGATCTCCACGCCGTCGAAGCCGGCGGTGGCGATGGCGGTGAGCTTCTCGGAGAGCGGGCCGCTGAGGGAGACGGTGGCGATCGACTTGCGCAAGGGGGTGCTCCTCTTGATGACTCAGACCGGGGTGGCGGCCAGGCGGGCGAGGTCGGCGAGCATGTGTTCGGTGTGGGGTTCGAGGCCGGTGAAGAGCCGGAAGGCGTCGGCGGCCTGGAAGACGGCCATGCCACCGCCGTCGAGCGTGCGGCAGCCGAGCGCCGCTGCCTGGCGCAGCAGCTCGGTCTCCAGTGGGCGGTAGACCACCTCGGCCACCCACATCGCGGGGCGGAGGAGCTCCGCGGGCAGCGGCATCCCGGGGTGGGCGGCCATCCCGGTGGGGGTGGCGTGGACGAGCCCGTCGGCGTCGGCCAGGTGCCCCGGCGCGTCCGCCACGGCGGCTCCGGACGCCCGTCCGGGGCCGAAGCGTTCGGTCAACGCGCCGGCCAGCCGGTCGGCGCGCGCGGGGTCGGTGTCGAGCAAGGTGAGGCGGTCGACGCCGAGGGTCAGCAGCGCGTGCGCCACCGCCGCGCCGGCCCCGCCCGCTCCGAGCTGGACGACATGTTCGGTCGGGACGTCGCGCAGGCCGCGGGCGAAGGACTGGGCGAAGCCGGTGACGTCGGTGTTGTGCCCGATCGCGCGGCCGCCGCTGAAGACGACGGTGTTCACCGCGCCGAGCTCGGCCGCCTCCGGGGCCAGCTCGTCGAGGTGCTCGATCACGAGCTGCTTGCAGGGGTGGGTGATGTTCAGTCCGTCGAAGCCGAGCCGGCGGGCCGCGCGCAGCAGTTCGCCGACGTCCTCGGGAGCGATGCCCAGCACGTCGATGTCGAGGGTGCGGTAGACCAGACGGACACCGTGCCGGTCGGCCTCGCGTTCATGGAGTGCGGGGGACAGCGAGGGGCCGATGCCGCTGCCGATCAGGCCGGTGAGGTACGAGGTCATCCCATGCTCCCGTGGTTCGGACGCGCCACTTAATAACTAACTAGTTCGTACATTACGATGCCGGGGCGGCCGGTGGAAATGCCTGGGGAGGGGCCACCCCGGCGAAGGGGGCCGGCTGGCGGGCTCGCTCAGCGTGCGACCGGCTGGCGTTGCGATGCCCGGTCCGGTTCGGGCGAGGGGCGCAGGCCGAGTTCCGCGGTGGGTGTCCTGTGGGTCTCGCGCCCGGTCGCCACGGCGATCGCGCAGACGGCGCAGAAGGCCGCGGTGAAGGCCGCGACCCCCACCCAGTTGTCGCCGTTCGGGCCGGCGATCTGAGCGGCGAACGTCACGGCGAACCCGGCCACGGCGAAGCCGGTCTGCGTGCCGACGGCCACGCCGGACAGCCGGACACGGGCCGGGAACATCTCGCTGTAGAAGGAGGGCCAGATGCCGTTGGCCGCGCTGTAGACGACGCCGAAGAACAGCAGCCCGGTCACGAAGACCAGGGGATAGCTGCCCGTGGAGATCGCCCACAGGTAGACGAAGATCATGACGCCGGATCCGAGTGCGCCGACGAGGAAGACCGGCCTGCGGCCGATCCGGTCGGAGAGCTTCGCCCACAACGGGATGGCGACCAGCGCCGCCGCGTTGGCGCAGCCGTTCACCCAAAGCATCCCCGACTTGGTCAGCCCCGCGGCCTCACTCGTGGCGTACGAGAGTGCCCAGACGGAGAAGATCGTGCTGACCGTCGCGATCAGGGCCGCCGCGACCACCCGCAGGACGTCGGCCCAGTGGTTCCTGAGCAGCTCCGCCAGCGGCATCCTGGCCACGTCCTGTCCGGCGGACGCCTGCTGGAACACCGGGGTCTCCTCGAGCGTCCGGCGGATGACATACCCCGCGATGGCGACGAGGGCGCTCAGCAGGAACGGGATCCGCCATCCCCACGAGTACAGCTGCTCGTCGGGGAGCGCCGCGACGGGGATGAACACCAGGGTCGCGAGGATCTGGCCCGCCTGGGTGCCGTTCAGTGTGAAGCTGGTGTAGTAACCGCGCCGGTGCTCCGGCGCGTGCTCCAGCGTCATGGCGTTCGAGCTGGCCTGCTCGCCGGCCGCGGACAGGCCCTGCAGCACACGCATCAGTACGAGCAGCACCGGGGCGGTGGTGCCGGCCTGGGCGTAGGTGGGCAGGCACCCGATCAGGAAGGTGGACAGACCCATCAGGATCAGGGTCCACACCATGATCGTGCGCCGTCCGAGCCGGTCACCGAGGTGGCCGAGGAAGAGTGCTCCGACGGGGCGCGCGGCGTAGGCGACGCCGAAGGTCGCCAGCGAGATCAGGGTCGCGGTCGCCGGGTCGTCCGGGGCGAAGAAGACCTTCGGGAAGACCAGCGCGGCGGCGCTGCCGTAGATGAAGAAGTCGTAGTACTCCAGGGCGCTGCCGATCCAGGCGGCGAGGGCGGCCTTGCGTGGTTTGCCCTGGGGCGGAGCGGGCGGCGCCCCGCCGGCGTGCGGGTGAGCGGACACGTGGACTCCTCGGGGGACAGCCACCGGCCCGGTCGGTGCGGGCGGCGGGTGGCGCGGGTACGTGAACGGCGTGTTGCGGGGGAGGCCAGGCGTAGGGCGAGTGTCGCATGCCCGGCCGAAGCAGTTAACGCACTAGATAGTTAATTAACTTGGGTGGGATGCTGCCCGCCGCCCTGACCGGTGTCAATACATCTGCCCGTAACAAAGCGCGGACGCCCGCACGGGCGCCGCGGTGGCGTGTCTGCCGCAGCTGCGGGTGCCATGAAGGTGCGGGCCCGTACCGGCCGCGCTCAGGTTCTCGCCCGGCACGGCCGACATACTTGATCGAGCGGCTTCAGGCCTCCTTCGGCGGCTTCAGGCCTCTTTCGATGGCGTGAAGGACCAATCCAAGTGCGGTGCGAGGACGGATCCCGAGCATGGACGACGACGTTTCCTCTCCGCCGCTGCGCGGCATCCGACGCTTGACCGCCGGCGCGGTGAGCGGTCTGCTCGCCGGCTACGCGGCCATCGCGGTCGCGGAACTGGTGTCCGCGGCCGTGCGCCCGGAATCGGGCCCGGTGATCGCTGTGGGCGGTGCGGCCATCGACCGTACGCCCGCCGCGGTGAAGGACTGGGCCATCCGGCAGTTCGGCACCGACGACAAGCTCGTGCTCCAACTCGGCATCCTCGCGGTGCTGACCGTGCTGGCCCTGGCGCTCGGCATGCTGGCCACGCGGTGGCGACTCATCGGTTCACTGGGAGTGCTCGCCTTCGGCGTCGTCGGGGCGCTGGCCGCCACCGGTCGACCGGACTCGACCGGTGCCGGAGATGCGCTGCCCTCCACGGTCGGAGCTGTCGCGGGCGCCTGTCTGCTCTTCTGGCTCATCGGACGGCTGGGCGACGCCGGCCACGGTGTGCGCGAGCATGATCAGGCAACTGCAGGAAGGGAGGGCAGCCCGTCCGGGACGCGCCCCGGTGACGGGGCGGACGGTTCCGGGTGGGACCGGCGCGGCTTCATCCGCGCAGCCACCGCGACCGCGGCCGCCTCCACCGGTGCCGGACTCGCAGGGCGTGCGCTGAACGGATCCCAGGGCCAGGGTGCCGTCGCCTCCCGCAAGGGGATCGTCCTCCCCAGGCCGTCGTCCTCCGCGTCCCCGGTGCCCAAGGGGGCTGGGCTGCGGATCAAGGGCATCAGCCCGTTCGTGACGCCGAACGCGGACTTCTACCGGGTCGACACCGCGCTCGTCGTGCCCAAGGTCGACGCGACGTCCTGGCGACTGCGCATCCACGGGCTGGGCGTGCAGCGTGAACGCACCCTGACCTTCCACGACTTGCTGAACATGCCGCTCATCGAGCGCGACATCACGCTGACCTGTGTCTCCAACGAGGTGGGAGGCCCCTACGTCGGAAACGCCCGCTGGATCGGAGTCCGCCTGGCCGATGTGCTCGAACAGTGCGGGGTGAGGCCCCCGTCGAAGTCCGGCCCCGCCGATCAACTGGTGGCCCGCTCGGTGGACGGCATGACCATCGGCAGTCCGGTCGAGGACGTCATGGACGGACGCGACGCCCTGCTCGCCGTCGGCATGAACGGTCAGCCGCTGCCTTTCGAGCACGGCTTCCCGGTCCGCATGGTCGTCCCCGGCCTGTACGGCTATGTCTCCGCCTGCAAGTGGATCAGAGACATCGAACTGACCACGTTCGACGCCTATGACGCGTACTGGGTCGAGCGGGACTGGGCGCAGCAGGCCCCGATCAAGACCGAGTCGCGCATCGACACGCCCAAGCCGTTCGGCCGGCCGCAGGCCGGCACCGTCATGGTGGCCGGCGTCGCCTGGGCCCAGCACCGGGGCATCGACAAGGTGGAAGTCCGGGTCGACGACGGTCCGTGGCAGGAGGCCCGCCTCGCCGCCGAGGACACGCGGGACACCTGGAGGCAGTGGTCCTACGCGTGGCAGGCGACCAAGGGCGGTCACACGCTGACCGTCCGGGCGACCGACCGCACGGGCGAGACCCAGACGGAGAAGCGCGCCGACACCATGCCGGACGGCGCCACCGGCTGGCACACGGTCGCGGTCACCGTCGACTGAATCGACGCGCGCTGTACTGCGCGCCGGGGCAGCGCCACACGCGGATCACTCTTTCGAGCGGGCGACCAATCCGTCACGCGGCCGGCGCCGGATTCCCTGTGATGAAGGCGAATGGCCTTCACATTCCAGATCGCTGAGGGACTGTCATGCGTACTCACTTCCGTCGGGCCGCTGTCGCTGTGGTCGCCGCCGCGGTGCTGCCGTTGGCGCTGACCGCTTGCTCGGACAGTGGTTCCGAGGAGAAGGCTTCCGAGGGTTCCACGTCGGCCGCGTCGAAGGGGGCGGACCAGGCCGGTCCGTCGAAGGACATGCCGGCCGGGACGAGCGAGCCGTTCGGACCGGCGTGTTCCACGGTCCCCAAGGAGGGGGCGGGCTCGTTCGACGGAATGGCCAAGGACCCGGTCGCCACGGCGGCCTCGAACAACCCCGCGCTGTCGACCCTGGTCAGTGCGGTCAAGAAGGCCGGCCTGGTCGACACGCTGAACAACGCGAAGAACATCACGGTGTTCGCGCCGACCAATGACGCCTTCGCGAAGATCCCGAAGGCCGACCTCGACAAGGTGCTCAACGACAAGGCTCAGCTGACCAAGATCCTCACGTACCACGTGGTGGGTCAGAAGCTGGCTCCCGAGGACCTGGAGAACGGTTCCTTCGAAACCCTGGAGAAGTCCAAGCTCACCACCGCCGGCTCGGGTGAGTCCTACAAGGTCAACGACAGCGCCGATGTGGTCTGCGGCAACGTCAAGACCGCCAACGCCGACGTCTACATCATCGACACCGTCCTCATGCCCGAGAAGTAGACGGTTCCGCTGCCGCGCGGGCCGACGTGCGGAGGCAGCGCGTTTCGGCCGCCGGGACGGCGGGGCACCATCGGGTCCCCCCCGCGCGGGGGGGGCCCCGGGCCCCCACCACAAGGGGGCGGGAGGGTGGGGGGGTGCCGCCCCCGGGGGGGGGTGACGGGCGCCGGGCAAAATTTTCCCCGACGCCCGCGGCCGCGGGGGACACCCGGGCAAAGACGCTGGACAGGAGCCAGACGCAGAACGGCGCTGACAGCGGCCAGTGCATGCA
>NZ_JBHYTK010000236.1:0-9062 GCF_042749255.1 Streptomyces sp. NPDC059524
ACCGCGAGGAGAACGCACGCGTTCTCTCCCCGGTCGCCGTCCCTCGTTCGGGCGCATAGCGTGGTGGGCGATGTTGATCGGGGGGTGCACCTGGGTGTCTGGAGGCCTCCATGGATCGCTCGCCCGATTCCGCAGCAACCGCCGGATCCGTACCCGCCTCCGCCCCACCGGGCACGAGCACCGCGTACCCCGGCGGCGGCCGGCACGAGCACCGCTGGCTGATCCTCGCCGTCATCGGCATCGCCCAGCTCATGGTCGTGCTCGACGCGACGATCGTGAACATCGCGCTGCCGTCGGCCCAGCGGGATCTGGGTTTCACCGACGGCAACCGGCAGTGGGTCGTCACCGCGTACGCGCTCGCGTTCGGCAGTCTGCTGCTGCTCGGCGGACGCATCGCCGACCTGGTGGGCCGCAAGGCGGTGTTCCTCGCGGGCCTGGTGGGCTTCGCCGCGGCCTCCGCGTTCGGCGGCGCCGCCACCACGTTCGGCATGCTGGTCGCGGCCCGCGCCCTGCAGGGCATGTTCGGGGCGCTGCTCGCGCCGGCCGCGCTGTCCCTGCTCACGACGACGTTCACGGACCCGCGCGAGCGTGCGAAGGCCTTCGGCATCTACGGCGCCATCGCGGGCGCGGGCGGCGCGGTCGGTCTGCTGCTCGGCGGCGTGCTCACCGAGTACCTGGACTGGCGCTGGTGCCTGTACGTGAACCTGCTGTTCGCGGTGGTCGCGATCCTCGGCGGGGCGCGGCTGCTGCACGGCGGCCGGCCCGCGGACCGGCCCAAGCTGGACGTGCCGGGCACGATCCTGGTGTCCGTCGGCCTGTTCTGCATCGTGTACGGATTCTCGAACGCCGAGTCGCACGCCTGGGGCGACGCGCAGACCTGGGGCTTCCTGGTGGCCGGCGCGGTGCTGCTCGTCGTGTTCGCCTGGTGGGAGACGCGGGCGGCGCATCCGCTGCTGCCGGTGCGGGTGGTCACGGACCGGGACCGCGGGGCCTCGTACCTGGCGATGTTCATCTCCGGCGCCGGCCTGTTCGGCGTGTTCCTCTTCCTGACCTACTACCTCCAGCAGGTCCTCGCGTACTCGCCGGTGATCACAGGTGTGGCCTTCCTGCCGATGGTGGCGTGCATGATCTTCTCGTCGGTCGTGGCGACCAACTCGCTGCTCCCCCGGCTCGGCCCGAAACCCCTGGTCCCGCTGGGCATGGCGCTCGCGGCCGCCGGTATGGCGTGGCTGACCGCGCTGGACACGAACAGCTCGTACGCGGCCCATGTCATGCCCCCGTTGCTGGTCTCCGGCATCGGCCTCGGCCTGGTCTTCGCGACCGCGATGAACCTGGCCACGGCGGGTGTCGCCGCGCACGACGCGGGTGTGGCCTCCGCCATGGTGAACACGAGCCAGCAGGTGGGCGGTTCGATCGGCACGGCGCTGCTCAACTCGCTGGCGACGAGCGCCGCCGCGAACTACATGGCGGGCAAGCCGCCGACCCCGCAGGTCAGGACGCAGGCAGCGCTGGAGAGCTACTCGACGGCGTACTGGTGGTCGGCGCTGTTCTTCGCGGTCGGGTTCGTCGTGACGCTGGTCCTGTACCGGCCGGGCCCGCCCCGGTCGCTGACCGGCGAAGCCGTCCACATGTGAGCCTGAGGGCATGAGCGACCAAGCCGGAAAGAGACCGCGGCGCAGCGCCGGCCTGCTGCTGTTCCGCCGCACCGACGGCGGGCCCGAGGTGCTGCTCGGGCACATGGGCGGCCCGTTCTGGGCGCGCAAGGACGCGGGCGCGTGGACCGTGCCGAAGGGCGAGTACGAGGAGGACGAGACGGCGTGGGACGCGGCCCGCCGGGAGTTCCGCGAGGAGCTGGGGCTGCCGGCGCCGGGCGGGCCCGCGCTGGCGCTCGGCGATGTCGTGCAGTCGGGCGGCAAGCACGTCACGGTGTGGGCGGTGGAGGGCGATCTGGATCCGGCGGACGTGGTGCCGGGCACGTTCACGATGGAGTGGCCGCCGCGCTCGGGACGCCGTGCCGAGTTCCCCGAGCTGGACCGGGCGGCGTGGTTCGGCCTGGACGCGGCGCGGGCGGTGACGGTGAAGGCGCAGGCGGTGTTCCTGGACCGGCTCGCCGAGCGGCTCTGAGCCGGGGCGCGGGCGGCGTGCTCGCGTTGCGCGGCCCCGCGCGGCGCGGGAAGGTCGAAGGAACCGCGCTCAGGAGGTCGCCCCATGCCCATCGCGACGGTCAACCCCGCGAACGGCGAGACGCTGGAAACGTACGAAGCCCTCTCCCCCGACGCCCTGGAGGAGAAGCTGGCCCTGGCCGCCCGCACCTTCGCCGCGTACCGCACGACGGTGTTCGAGGAGCGGGCCAGGATGATGCGGCACGCCGCCGATCTGCTGGACGCGGACACGCCGGAGATCGCCCGGACCATGACGCTCGAGATGGGCAAACCGATCAAGGCGGCCCGCGCGGAGGCGGCCAAGTGCGCGCGCACCATGCGCTGGTACGCGGACCACGCGCAGGAGCTGCTCGCGCCGGAGCATCCGGCCGAGTCCGACGTGAAGGACTCCGGCGCGGCCCGCGCCGAGGTGCGCTACCGGCCGCTGGGCCCGGTGCTCGCGGTGATGCCGTGGAACTTCCCGCTGTGGCAGGTGGTCCGGTTCGCGGCGCCGGCACTGATGGCGGGCAACGTGGGGCTTCTCAAGCACGCCTCGAACGTGCCGCAGACCGCGCTGTACCTGGAGGACCTGTTCCTGCGCGCGGGCTTCCCCGAGGGCTGTTTCCAGACGCTGCTCATCGGGTCGGGCGCCGTCGAGGGCGTGCTGCGGGACGAACGGGTGGTGGCGGCGACGCTCACCGGGAGCGAGCCCGCGGGCCGTTCGGTCGCGTCGGTCGCGGGCGACGAGGTGAAGAAGACGGTCCTGGAGCTGGGCGGCAGCGACCCGTACGTGGTCATGCCGTCGGCGGACGTCGCGAAGGCGGCGAAGACCGCGGTGACGGCGCGGACGCAGAACAACGGGCAGTCGTGCATCGCCGCGAAGCGGTTCATCGTGCACGAGGACGTGTTCGAGGAGTTCAGGGAGGCGTTCGTGGAGGGGATGCGGGCGCTGAAGGTCGGCGACCCGCTCGACGAGGAGACCGACATCGGCCCGCTGGCCAGTGAGCAGGGCCGCAAGGACCTGGAGGAGCTGGTCGACGAGGCGGTGGAGAGCGGGGCGACCGTCCTGTGCGGCGGGCAGCGGCCGAAGGACTTCGACCGGCACGGCTGGTTCTACGAGCCGACGGTGCTGGCCGACATCACGCCGGAGATGCGGATCCACCGCGAGGAGACGTTCGGGCCCGTCGCGACGCTGTACCGGGTCACGGGCCTGGACGCGGCGATCGAACTCGCCAACGACACCCCGTTCGGGCTGAGTTCGAACCTGTGGACCGGCGACGCGGAGGAGATCGAGCGCTTCGCCCGGGACAGCCAGGCGGGCGGTGTCTTCGTGAACGGGATGACCGCCTCGCATCCCGCGCTGCCGTTCGGCGGGAACAAGCGCTCCGGGTACGGGCGGGAGCTCTCGGGGCACGGGATCAAGGAGTTCTGCGACATCACGACGGTGTGGATCGGGGCCTGATCCCGTACGGGGCCGGTCCTGAGCCGGCCCCGGCAGGGCCACTGGCTCCGACCCTCCGGGGTCGGAGCCGAGAACGATCGAAACGATCAATTCGGCCGGTTCTCTTGAGCGTTTGAATCACCGGGTGCTAGAAACCGCTTACTCCCAGCGGACCCTCCAGCCTCCCGGAGCCCTTCATGACGCCCCAGCAGCCGTCCCCCGTTCCGCCCTCCGCACTGTCTTCCGAGGTGCCCTCACCTCGCTCGCCGTGGTCCCGCCGCGGTTTCCTCGCCACGACCGCCGCAGCCGGCGCCGCGCTCGCCGTCGGGATACCGCAGCAGGCGTCGGCGGCCGCCACCGTCACCTCAGAGACATCGGAAGCCGCCGTGGACGAGTTCGCCGAACTGCGCGCCAAGTGGCGCTCGCTGTACCTCGGTGAGGGCTTCAGCCCGACCGCCGAGCCGTTCCGCTCGAAGCTGGCCACGCTGGGCACGCAGGCGCGGGCCTGGCAGACGGCGATGGCTCCGGCGGCCGGATCGCTGTGGCCGGACGCCGTGTTCGGGGACCCCGAGCCCGACACGGACTCCGAGTCGTACGGCTACTCCGAGAAGATCCAGACGAGCTACGAGCGCGTGCGCGTGATGGCGGAGGCGTTCTGCCAGCCCGGCACGGGCCTGACCGGCGACGCCGCCCTCAAGGCCGACGTGCTCACCGCGATCGACCACCTGAGCACGCAGGTCTACAACAAGTCCCAGCCCCAGTACGGCAACTGGTACAACTTCCAGATCGGCGCCCCGCAGCGGCTGCTCGACATCGCGATCCTCATGTACGAGCACCTGAGCGCGGAGCAGATCACGGCCGCGGTCGAGGCGATCGACCACTTCGTGCCGGACTCGCTCGTCGATCACTACACGGGCACCAGCACCGGTGCGAACCGTATCGACCTGTGCCGGGTCCTCGCCCTGCGCGGCGTCCTCGGCGGCACCGCCGCGAAGCTCGCCCTCGCCCGCGACGCCGTCTCACCGGTCTTCCCCTACGTCACCTCGGGCGACGGCCTGTACGCCGACGGATCCCTGATCCAGCACACGTACGTGCCGTACACCGGGTCGTACGGGGCGGTCCTCATCGACGGCCTGAGCAAGCTGTTCGCGCTGCTCGGCGGCTCGACGTGGGCGATCACGGACAGCGGACGGCAGATCTTCCTGGACTCGGTCGAGGGCGCGTACGCGCCGTTCCTGCACGACGGGCTCATCGTGGACAACGTGTCGGGGCGGGCGATCAGCCGCGGCCTCGTCGCGGGCGACACGCTGAAGGTGCAGCAGGACGACCACACGCGCGGCCACGCGATCATCGCGTCGATCCTGCTGCTCGGGCAGGGGGCGAGCGCGGAGGAGAACGCGCGCTGGCAGGGCCTGGCCAAGGGCTGGTTCACGCGCGACCGCTACAAGGACGTGACGACGGGCCGCACGCTCGGGGTCGCCGCGCTGTCGCGGGTCACCGCGCTGCTCGCCGACGGAGCGGTGAAGGCGGCGCCCGAGCCGGCCGGGCACCAGGTGTTCCCGGCGATGGCCCGCGCGGCGCATCGCTCGGCCGCGTTCACCGCGTCCGTGTCGATGGCGTCGAAGGCGATCACGTTCTACGAGAACGGCAACGGCGAGAACGTCCGCGGCTGGCACACCGGTTCGGGGATGCTCTACTGGTGGGCCGCCGGGGACAGCGCGGGCGGCGGGCAGTACAGCGACGGCTTCTGGCCGACGGTCGACCCGTACCGGCTGCCCGGCACGACGGTCTCGCGCAAGCCGCTCGCGGACGCGGCGGGTGGGGCGTGGGGGGCGGCGCGTCCCGACACGACGTGGGTCGGCGGCGCGACGGACGGCAGGTACGGGGTCGCCGCGCAGGACGTGCGGGGACTGTCCTCCACGCTGCGGGGCCGCAAGGCGTGGTTCTTCGTGGACGACGCGGTGGTGTGCCTCGGCGCGGGCATCTCGGCGGCGGACGGGGCGGGCGTCGAGTCGGTCGTCGACACCCGCAACCTCGGCTCGGCGGGGACGGCGCGCCTCACGGTGGACGGCACGGCACAGCCCTCGGACCTGCCGTGGAACGGGAGCTTCCCGAAGGCCCGTTGGGCGCATGTCGCCGGGCACGGCGGCTACGTCTTCCCCGGCGGGGCGGCGATCGACGCACGGCGGGAGGAACGCACGGGGACCTGGAAGGCGATCAACGGCGGCGGCTCGACGGACCCCGTGACGCGGCGCTACGTCACGCTGCTCGCCGACCACGGCACGGATCCGTCGGACGCGGCGTACGCGTACGTCCTGATGCCGGGGGCGAGCGAGCAGCGTACGGCGGAGCGGGCGGCGGACCCGGCCTGGCTGGAGCTGACCTCCAACTCCGGTGCCGCGCAAGGCGTCCGGGTCCCGTCCCTCGGCCTCACGGGGGCGGTGTTCTGGGAGCCGGGCACGATCGGCAAGGTGAGCGCGGACGCGCCGCTGATCGTCCAGATCCACGAACGCCGCGACGGCACGGCGACGGTGTCCGTCAGCGACCCGAACCGCGCGGTGCGGGGCGCGACGCTGGTCTGGCGCCGCCCGGTCCGCTCGGTGACGTCGAAGCCGGCGTCGGTGACCGGGGTGTCGACGGGCCGCGAACTGAAGCTGACGTTCGCAGACCTCACGGGCGCGGGCGGGGTCACGCAGAAGGTGATGGTTCGGCTGTCGTAGGGGGTGTGCTCCACTCCCGCCGGGCCGCTTCGGCAGGCTGGGCACCGCACGACCTTCGGATTCTCAACTGCGGGAGGATGTCGAGGTGTTGGGCCGGTTCCGGTGGGGTGCCCGGGGTGAGGCGGGTCAGGAGGAGGGTGGCGGCTCGGTGGCCCACCGTGCGCTTCGCGGGGGCCACCGCCGTGAGGGGCAGGTCGGCGAGCGCGGCGACCTCGTCGTCGTACGTGATGACGGCCAGGTCCTCGGGGACGCGGATGCCGTGGGCGCGGAGCCTGGGCACGAGCACGATGGCGTCGGCGTCGCTGTGCAGGATCGCCGCCGTCACCCCGTGGTCCTCCACCGCCTCGCGGAGATGGGCGAAGGTCCGCTCGAAGCGGTCGGCCTCGGTCGTGCCGGCGGGGTGCGGGGACGGTTCGGGCGCCGGGTCGAGACCGAGCGCCTCCACCGCCGCCTCGTGCCCGCGCCGCAACTGCGCACTGGTCGGCGAGTCCTGCGCGGCGAGCGCGACCCCGCGGTGGCCGAGCCCGGCGAGGTGGCGGACGGCGACGGCCGCGCCGTGGGCGTGGTCGGAGCGGACGCGGTCGAGCGCGGCGGCGGGATGGCCGTGCGGGGCCGAGCGCTCCACGAGCACGGTCGGCACAGTGCGCTCGGCGATGCGCAGCCCCTCACCGGGCCCGGGCACCCCGGTCTCCCAGCTCGGCGTGAGGAGCAGCCCGTCGACCCCGCCCGCGAGCAGCCGCTCGACCTGCGCGGTGTCCTCGCCGGGCAGATAGCGGGACAGGGCGACGACGAGCCGGGCGCCGGCCGCCTCGACGGCCTCGCGGGCCCCGCGCACCACTTCCGCGTAGTAGTACTCGGTGGTGGGCACGACCATGCCCACGACGAGACCGGACGGGGCCCGGCCCACCTCGGCGGCGATTTCACCCCGTTCGGGCGGGCCCGCGACGGTGTCGCCGGGCCACACGACGGCCCCGTGCAGCCGTAGCAGACGCCCCTGCGAGGCCAGCGCCTCCACGTCCCGGCGCAGTGTCACCGGGGAGACCCCGAGTTCGCGGGCCAGGTCGGCGACGCGGATCGTGCCCCGTTCCCGGAGCAGTTCGAGCACCCGCGCATGGCGCCGGTCGACGTGCAGCCGCATGAGGTCGGCTCCTCCCCCGCTCCGGTCCGTCCCTCGGACCGTGGTGCATCGTATCGATCGGGTCCGCTCGATACGGTCACGAGGCGCGGTCCCTGGCCGGGCTGCTCCCGTGGCGACGGTTACCGCGCCCTCCGCTCGTTCGCCCGTATTCACCCTGCGGTCACCGGCCGTTCGATCCCGGGGCCGACCGTGTGCCCAGTCCGAGCGAAGCACCGCGTCCAGGAGGCCCCATGTCCCCGCTCGTCCCCGGCAAGCGCCGCGTCCGCCGCACCCTCGCCGTCGGGGTGCCGCTCGCCGCGCTCGCGGCCGTCGTCGTGGCCGGCACCGCGACGGGCGCCCCGGCCGGGCCGGCCGCGGGCGAGGTCACGGGTGGCGCGACCCTCCCCGACCTGCCGCTCGGCGCGTTCAGCAACCACCTGCTGCCGGGCACCGTCGCCGACGACCGCGGCGTCGACCTGGGCGGCATCGGTTCGGACCTCTACCCGGCGGGCCGCGAGGGCGAGTACTGGACGGTGACCGACCGCGGCCCGAACGGTCAGATCAAGGTCGACGGCAAGAAGCGCCGCACGTTCCCGGTGCCCGGCTTCGACCCGGCGATCGTGAAGATCAAGGTGCACGGTGACACGGTCGAGGTGATCGACGCGATCCCGCTGACGACCGCTTCGGGCAAGCCGGTCACGGGCCTGCCGAACCAGGAGAGCCGCGACGAGAAGCCGTACACGTACGACGCGCGCACGCCTCTGGCCTTCGACCCGAACGGACTCGACACGGAGGGGATCGTGCGGGCCGCCGACGGCAGCTTCTGGCTGGTCGACGAGTACGGTCCCTCCCTCGTGCACGTCTCCGCGCACGGTCGTGTGCTCGCCCGCCACGTGCCGAAGGGCCTCGCCCTGAAGGGCGCCGACTACCCGGTCGTCGAGTCGCTGCCGTCGATCCTGCTGCACCGCAAGGTCAACCGTGGTTTCGAGGGCCTCGCCCAGCTCCCGAACGGCGATCTGGTCCTGGCCGTGCAGAGCCCGCTGTCCGTTCCGGACCAGGACGCCGGCGAGGCCTCGCGCACCGCGCGACTGCTGCGTTTCTCCCCGAAGAAGGCCGCGGTGACGGCCGAGTACGCGTACCGCTTCGACGCGGTGGACGTCGTCGACCCGGGCGAGGACGACACCTCGGAGCTGAAGATCTCCTCGGTCGTGGCGCTCGGCGGCGACCGGCTGCTCGTCGAGGAGCGCACCGACAAGGCCGCCCGCCTCCAGGAGGTGCGGCTCACGCGCGGCGCGAACATCCTGGGCGGCCGCTGGGACGACGACCGTACGTCGCCGTCGCTGGAGCAGCTCGACGACCCGGCCGGGTCGGGCGTGCCGGTGCTGCGCAAGCGTCTGGTCGTGGATCTGAACACGGTCGACGGGGTGCCGGACAAGATCGAGGGCGTGGCGCTCGCCGGGCGCGGGACGCTCGCCCTCATCAACGACAACGACTTCGGGATGACGGACGGGGCGGAGGCGTTCGACACGGACGGGCGGCTCGTCGACAGCGGTGTCGAGACGCGGGTCACGTACGTGCGGCTGCCCAAGGGCGCGCTCTGAGCGACGATCCGGTGTGACGCCGGGGCCCGCGCCCTCCGCTCC
>NZ_JBHYTK010000237.1:0-8927 GCF_042749255.1 Streptomyces sp. NPDC059524
ATGCCGCACGAAGTGCGCATCTCAGGGGCGCGGGGAACTGCGCGAGAAGCCCCACCGGCCCGCAGTCGACGAATATCCCTGTCCGGGCCCCGGGGCCCGCGTCGTCCCCGTACCGTTGAAGAAGGGCGACCCGGACAGAAGGAGCGCGGCGATGAACGGAACGGGTCAAGCCCCGCAGGGCCACGTTCCGCTCGCCGTCGTCGTCATCGACCGCACCGGCGACGTCACCCACTGGAGCACCGGCGCCCGCCGCCTGTTCGGCCCCGCCCGCGAGGACGCCGTCGGCCGTCCCGCCACCGATCTGCTGCCCGTGAGCGGCGCCCTGCCGCAGGACGGACGCGCCGCGTACCCGACCTGCGGGCGGGCCCGGCTGGACACGGGCGCGGGGCACCCGGGCCGGATCGACGTGCTCTGGTGGGCGTACCCCCTGGCGGGACCGGGTCCGGAGCGCACACTCGTGCTCGCCGCGGACGCGGCCGGAGCGGAAGGCGGCGCCGGCCCGGTGAGCGAGCAGGTCGCCCCGGGATTCGCGCGGCACACCGATTTCCCCGGCGCCGAGCGACTGGCCCGCGCGCTGCCGGAGATCCTGCCGAGCATGAGCGTCGGGGAGAGCGCCCGGATCGTCGCCCAGGTGCTCGAACTGGGCTATCCCGTCCTGGAGTACAGCCACCACGACCGCGTACCCGTGACCGCCGACTGGGGAGTCTCGCGCCGCACCGAGCGCAGGGAGCGGCGCGCCGAGGCGGCCCGTGCCGCCGCGGCCGGACTGCCCTCCCCGCGCAGCCCCCTCGACGACGCCGAGGACCTCGAGTACGTGGCCGTGCGCGAGCGGCTCGAATTCCTCAACGAGGTGAGCGGGGCCATCGGTTCGTCCCTCGACCTGTCGCGCACGGTCGTCGAGGTCAGCCGCGCCGTCGTACCCCGCTTCACGGACGTGGCCGGCACCTATCTGCGCGAGCAGGTCGTGGCCGGCGAGGGCTTCCCCGAGGGGCCGCCCGACGCGACGACGCTGTGGCACCGCGTCGCGCTCGAGCACACCGACGAGCCGGGGCGCTGGGACGACGTGGTGCCGGTCGGCGAGTCCATGCCGTTCCCCGTGCACACCCCGTTCTTCCAGTGCATGACCAGCGGGGACCCGGTCCTCGTCCCGTACATCTCCGAGGAGATGGGCAACGCGATCGCGAGCCAGTTCGAGAAGCGGGACATCCGGCCGCTGATCACGCACCGCTCGATGCTCGTCGTCCCGCTCAAGGCGCGCAACGTGGTCCTCGGGTTCATGATCCTGCTGCGCCACCGGGAGCGGCCGGTCTTCAACGACATGGACCGCGTCACCGGCGCCGAACTCGCCGCGCGCGCCGGGCTCGTGCTCGACAACGCCCGCATGTACACGTACCAGGAGTCGGTGGCCGAGACCCTGCAGGACAGCATGCTGCCGCGCATCGCACCGCGCCTGCCGGGCTGCGACATCGCCACCCGGTACCTGCCGGGCACGCTGCTCGGGCGGGTCGGCGGCGACTGGTTCGACGCCGTGAAACTGCCGGGGGCCAGGACCGCGCTCGTGGTCGGCGACGTGATGGGGCACGGGCTCAACTCGGCGGCGATGATGGGCCAGTTGCGCACCGCCGTCCAGACGATGGCCGCCCTCGACCTGCCGCCCGCCCAGCTCCTGCGCAACCTCGACGACCTGGCGCACCGCCTCGGCGACAGCTACCTCGCGACCTGCCTCTACGCCGTCTACGATCCGATCGCGGGCGAGCTGCACCTCGCCAACGCCGGCCACATCCCGCCCGTCGTCGTGCGTGCGGAGGACGGCCGCAGTGAACTGCTCGAACTGCCGACGGGCGCGCCGATCGGTGTGGGCGGCGTCCCGTTCGAGTCGGTGACCGTGCCCGTCGCGCCCGGCGACCGCCTCGTGATGTGCACCGACGGACTGGTCGAGGTGCGCGGGGAGGACATCGGCGTGGGGCTCGCGACGCTGTGCGAGTCCGCCGCGCACCCGGCGGCCTCCATGGACGACGCCTGCGACACCATCATCCGCTCCCTCGCCCGCCGCGGCGGACGCAAGGACGACGTCGCCCTCCTCATGGTCCGCATGGCCGGCATCGAGGGCGCGGACGTGGCGCACTGGGAGCTGCCCGCCGAGCCCGCCCAGGTGGCGCGGGCGCGCGCCCTGGTCCGGGAGCGGCTCGCCGCATGGGGGCTGTCCGGCGCCGAGTACGCCGCCGAGCTGATGGTGAGCGAGCTCGTGACCAACGCGGTGCGGCACGCGCGGGGCGGCCCGGTGCAGTTGCGCCTGATCCGGTCCGGCACGCTGCTGTGCGAGGTGGAGGACACCGAGCACACCCTGCCGACGCTGCTCAACGCCGGGCCGGGCGCCGAGTTCGGGCGCGGCCTGCGGGTCGTGGCCCGTCTCGCCCGTGAGTGGGGCACGAGCCGTACCGCGACCGGCAAGACCGTCTGGTTCGAGCTGACAACACGCTGACCCGGGCGCCCGGCGGACGCCCGCTTGTGGGACGGCGCGGGGCACGGTAGACCGATCGGACACGTCGACCGACGGCGCTGTGCGTACCACCGGGAGGGCCCATGAGCGTGACCGAGCGCTACAAGGATGCGTGGGAGAGCTTCTGGGAGAACGCGCCCGACGAGCCGGGCGGTGTCTTCTGGGACGCCGAGCCGGCGCTCACCGCGGCCCTCCATGTCGCCCTGTTCGAACCGCGATTGGCGGCTCCCGGGCTCCCCGTCGTCGACCTCGGCTGCGGCAACGGCACCCAGACCCGCTTCCTCGCCGACCGCTACCGCAAGGTCGTCGGCGTCGACCTCTCCGCCGCCGCCGTCGACCGGGCCCGCGCCGCCGACCGCGCCGAGCAGGCCGAGTACCGGCGCATCGACGGCACCGACAACGACCAGGTGGGCATGTTGCACGCCGAACTCGGCGACGTGAACGTCTACATGCGGGGCGTCCTGCACCAGAGCGACCCCGCCGACCGGCAGCGGCTCGTCGACGCGGTCGGGGCGCTCGTCGGAGAGCGGGGCCGCGGCTTCGTCGTCGAGCTGTCCGAGCGGGCCCGGCCGATCCTGCAGGGGCTCGCGCAGTCCCCGTCGGGCCCGCCGCCGAAGCTGGCCCCCGTCTTCGCGCACGGCATCGCGCCCGGCGAGGTGTCCGACGCGGCGGTGCCCGAGTACGTGGCCGCCGCGGGCCTGGACGTCCTCGCCTCCGGTGAACTGCCGCTGACCACGACCGAGCGGGCCGCGGACGGCGCGTGGCTGGAGCTGCCGTCGACCTGGCTGGTGGTGGGGCGGCGCGCCTGAGCCTTTCGTTCGCAGGGCTGTGACGTGCGCGAACTGGGCCTTCCGGGTGGGACATTGGACTACACCACTGGGGGTTGTCCACAGGCCTGGTGAGCGGCGGCCCGATCCGCGTACGGTGCTGGCCATGAAGATCCTCATCAGCGCCGACATGGAGGGCGCCACGGGTGTCACCTGGCCCGCCGACGTGCTCCCGGGCACCCCGCAGTGGGAGCGCTGCCGCGCGATGTTCACCTCGGACGTGAACGCGGCGGCGCTCGGCTTCTTCGACGGCGGCGCCGACGAGGTGCTGATCAACGAAGCGCACTGGAGCATGCGCAATCTGCTCCTCGAGCGCCTCGACGAGCGCGTCGAGATGCTCACCGGACGGCACAAGTCGCTGTCCATGGTGGAGGGCGTCCAGCACGGGGACGTCGACGGCATCGCGTTCATCGGCTACCACGCGGGCGCCGGAATGGAGGGCGTCCTCGCCCACACGTACCTGGCGAACCAGATCACGGGCGTCTGGGTCAACGACGTGCGCGCGAGCGAGGGCCTGCTCAACGCGCATGTGGTCGCCGAGTACGGGGTCCCCGTCGTCCTGGTCACCGGCGACGACCACGCGTGCGACGACGCGCTCGGGTACGCGCCGGAGGCCCGCAAGGTCGCGGTCAAGGACCACGTCTCCCGGTACGCGGCCGTGTGCCGCACCCCGGCCCGCACCGCCGCCGACATCCGGGCCGCCGCCAAGGACGCCGCGTCGATCGCCGTGCGGCACGAGCCGGTGCAGGCCGGGCCGTTCACCGTCGAGGTCGAGTTCGACGCCGAGCACCTCGCCATGGCGTCGACCGTCGTGCCCGGTGTGGAGCGCACCGGCGAGCGCCGCATCGCCTACACGCACGAGACCATGTACGAGGGCATCCGCACCTTCAAGGCGGTCACCACGATCGCCTCGGCCGCGGTGGAGGAGCAGTATGGCTGAGCAGCCCACCGACGCCCCCGCGGGCGCCGTCGACGAGCAGGCGCTGGACGAGGTCGTCACGTTCACGTCCGACCTCATCCGCATCGACACCACGAACCGCGGAGGCGGCGACTGCAAGGAGCGACCCGCCGCCGAGTACGCGGCCGCGCTCCTGTCCGAGGCGGGACTCGAACCCACGATCCTGGAGCGCACCCCGGGGCGCGGCAACGTCGTCGCCCGCATCGAGGGAACCGACCCGGGCGCCGACGCGCTCCTGGTCCACGGTCACCTCGACGTCGTCCCGGCCGAGGCCGCCGACTGGAGCGTGCACCCCTTCTCCGGCGAGGTGCGCGACGGCGTCGTCTGGGGCCGCGGCGCCGTCGACATGAAGAACATGGACGCGATGATCCTCGCGACCGTGCGGAACTGGGCGCGGGTCGGCTTCCGGCCCCGGCGCGACATCGTCATCGCCTTCACCGCCGACGAGGAGGCCAGCGCGGAGGACGGCTCCGGATTCCTCGCCGACGAGCACGCCGGGTTGTTCGAGGGCTGCACCGAGGGCATCAGCGAGTCCGGCGCCTTCACCTTCCACGACGGCGCGGGCCGGCAGCTCTACCCGATCGCGGCGGGCGAGCGCGGCACCGGCTGGCTGAAGCTCACCGCGCGCGGCAAGGCGGGCCACGGCTCCAAGGTGAATCCGGCCAACGCGGTGAGCAGGCTCGCCGCCGCCGTCGCCCGGATCGGCGACCACCGGTGGCCGGTCCGGCTCACCCCCACCGTCCGCGCCGCCCTCGCCGAGATGGCCCGGGTCCACGGGATCGACACCGACGTCGACGCGCCGGACTTCGACGTCGACGCGCTGCTCGCCCGGCTCGGCCCGGCCGCCGACCTCGTCGCGCCGACCGTCCGCAACAGCAGCAACCCGACGATGCTGTCCGCCGGTTACAAGATCAACGTGATCCCGGGCGAGGCCACCGCGCACGTGGACGGGCGGTATCTGCCGGGCACCGAGGACGAGTTCGAGGCCACGCTCGACGCGCTGACCGGGCCCGACGTCGACTGGGAGTACCACCACCGCGAGGTCGCGCTCCAGGCGCCGGTCGACGCGCCCGCCTTCGCGAAGATGCGGGCCGCCGTCGAGGAGTTCGCCCCCGAGGGACACGTGGTCCCGTACTGCATGTCGGGCGGCACCGACGCCAAGCAGTTCTCCCGCCTCGGCATCACGGGCTACGGCTTCGCGCCGCTCAAGCTGCCCGAGGGATTCGACTACCAGGCCCTGTTCCACGGAGTGGACGAGCGGGTTCCGGTCGAGGCGCTGCACTTCGGGGTGCGCGTCCTCGACCGGTTCCTGCGCACGGCCTGAGCGCGCGAGGCAGACAGAAGCGAACGGACTGGGCGAAGATGGCGGACGCGAAGGACATGGAGGCCTCAGGACACATGGGGGGCGGGGACGAGATGGTGGAGATCCAGTCGTACGGATCGTGGCCGTCGCCGATCGACGCCGCGCTGGCGGCCGCGCACGACGGCCGGCCGGAGTACGTGGGCTACGTCGGCGACGAGGCGTGGTGGACCGAGCCGCGGCCGGCCGAGGGCGGGCGCCGCGCCCTGGTGCGCCGCCGGCCCGACGGCACGGAGCACTCGGTGCTGCCCGCGCCGTGGAACGTGCGCAGCCGCGTCATCGAGTACGGCGGCGTCCCCTGGGCCGGCACCGACCGCCCCGAAGGCCCCCTCGTCGTCTTCGTGCACTTCCCCGACCAGCGCCTCTACGCCTACGAGCCCGACGCGCCGGGCGCCGAGCCGCGCCCGCTCACCCCGGTGTCCGCGGTCGGCGGCGGCCTGCGCTGGGCCGACCCCGTGTTCCACCCCGAGCGCGGGGAGGTGTGGTGCGTCCTGGAGGAGTACACCGGCGAGGGTCCCGGCGACGTGCGCCGCGTCGTCGCCGCCGTCCCGCTCGACGGTTCGGCCGCCGATGACCGCGGCGCGGTGCGTGAACTGACGAACGGCTCCCACCGGTTCGTCACCGGCGCCCGGCTCTCCCCGGACGGCCGCCGCGCCGCGTGGATCGCCTGGGACCACCCGCGCATGCCCTGGGACGGCACCGAGCTGCTGCTCGCCGAGGTCCGCGAGGACGGCACCTTCGGCCCCGCCCAGGTCGTCGCCGGCGGCCCGGAGGAATCCGTCTGCCAGGCCGACTGGACCGCCGACGGCGCACTCCTGTACTCCGGCGACGCCGACGGCTGGTGGAACCTGTACCGGCTCGACGTGCGCTCCGGATGGCAGGCCCCGGCCCCGTCCGGCGCCGCCCCGCGCGGCGCCGATCTGCGCCCGGCGCCCGCCCTGTCCGTACCGACCACCCCCGAAGGGGCCCTCGCCACCCCGACGCTCGCCGCCGCCCGGCCGCTGTGTCCGCGCGAGGAGGAGTTCGGCGGGCCGCTGTGGAAGATCGGCCTCAACTGGTTCACACCGCTGCCCGGTGGACTGATCGCCGTCGTGCACGGCGTCGGCTCCACCGCGCTCGGCATCCTCGACCCGGAGACCGGCGAGGTCGTCGACACGGCGGGCCCCTGGACCGCGTGGGGCTCGACCCTCGCCGCGCACGGCACCCGCGTCGTCGGCGTCGCCGCCAGCCCGCGCACCGCCGCCGAGGTCGTCGAGCTCGACACCTGCACCGGGCGGGCCCGCGTCATCGGCGCCGCGCACGACGACCCGGTCGACCCCGCGTACTACCCCGAGCCGCAGATCCGCACCTTCGCCGGACCCGACGGCCGGGACGTCCACGCGCACATCTACCCGCCGCACAGCCCCGCCCACGCGGCCCCCGACGACGAACTCCCGCCGTACGTCGTGTGGGCGCACGGCGGCCCCACCGGGCACGCCCCGCTCGTCCTCGACCTGGAGATCGCCTACTTCACCTCGCGCGGCATCGGCGTCGCCGAGGTCAACTACGGCGGCTCGACCGGCTACGGCCGGGAGTACCGCGAGCGGCTGCGCGAACAGTGGGGCGTCGTCGACGTGGAGGACTGCGCCGCCGTCGCCCTCGCGCTCGCCGACGAGGGCACCGCCGACCGGGACCGGCTCGCCATCCGCGGCGGCAGCGCCGGAGGCTGGACCAGCGCGGCGTCCCTGACGAGCACGGACGTGTACGCGTGCGGCACCGTCATCTACCCGATCCTGGACCTCACGAGCTGGGCCGAGGGCGAGACCCACGACTTCGAGTCCCGGTACCTGGAGTCGCTCGTCGGACCGCTCGCCGAGGTCCGCGCCCGCTACGCCGAGCGCTCCCCGGCCGAGCACCCCGAGCGGATCACCGTCCCGTTCCTGCTGCTCCAGGGGCTCGACGACGTGATCTGCCCGCCCGCCCAGTGCGAGCGCTTCCTCGCGCGGGTCGAGAGCGAGGGGCGGCGCGTCCCGCACGCCTACATCGCCTTCGAGGGCGAGGGCCACGGGTTCCGCAGGGCGGACACGATGCGACGTGCGCTGGAGGCCGAACTCTCCCTGTACGCGCAGGTGTTCGGCCTGCACCCGACCGGGATCCCGACCCTGGAGCTGAACAAGTGACGTCGCCGGAGTCCCTGGTCCGGCCCGCGAGGCTCGCCCCAGGGGCCCGGGTCGCCGTCGTCGCGCCGAGCGGGCCCGTGCCCGAGGAGCGGCTCGCGGCGGGCCTCGACGTCCTGCGCGGCTGGGGCCTGGAGCCGGTCGTCGGCGCCCATGTCCTCGACTCCCACCCGGAGTTCGACTACCTGGCCGGCTCCGACGCGGGCCGCGCCGCCGACCTCCAGGCGGCCTGGTGCGACCCGGGCGTCGACGCCGTGTTCTGCGCGCGCGGCGGCTACGGGGCGCAGCGCATGGTCGAGCTGCTCGACTGGGAGGCGATGCGGGCGGCCCGGCCGAAGGTGTTCCTCGGGTTCAGCGACATCACGGCGCTGCACGAGGCGTTCGCGGTCCGGCTCGGGGTGTCGACGCTGCACGGGCCGATGGTCGCGGCGGCGAACTTCCCCACGGACGACCGGGCGCAGAAGCATCTGTGGGCCACGCTGTTCGAACCGGAGTCGGTGCGGACGATCGCCGCGTCGGGGGATCACCGGGTCCTCGTGCCCGGGGTCGCGGAGGGGCTGCTCCTCGGAGGGTGCCTGAGCCTGCTCGCCGCGGAGCTGGGGGCGCCGGCGGTGCGGGCCTCCGCGCGGGGCGGGCTGGTGTGTCTGGAGGACGTGGGGGAGGAGACGTACCGGATCGACCGGTATCTGACGCAGTTGGCGCGGGCGGGGTGGTTCGACGGGGCCGCGGGGTTCGTTCTCGGGTCCTGGGCGGAGTGCGAGCCCGTGCGGGGGCTTCTGGTGGACCGGTTGGGCGGGGGCGGGGTGCCCGTGGTGGACGACTTCGGGTTCGGGCACGGGGCCGGATCGCTGACCGTCCCCCTGGGGGTGCGGGCCGTTCTCGACGCCGAGTCCGGCACGCTGACTCTGGCCGAGCCTGCGCTGCGCTGAGCCCGCCTGGGCGTCTGCCGGGGGAGCTTGCCGCGCGGCTGCGGGCTGGTGGGGGCTGGTCGCGCAGTTCCCCGCGCCCCCGAGATGCACACCCTTCGGGCGGCATCTCAACGGGGGGGGGGCGCCCGGGGGAATATGACCCCACGGGGTGTGGTTTAGTTGGGGCGGGGGGGGGTGAGTAGCCGCTCCCCCGCGCG
>NZ_JBHYTK010000238.1:0-8872 GCF_042749255.1 Streptomyces sp. NPDC059524
TTCTCGCGCCCCGCGGCGCAGCCGCTGATGTCACAGCCCCGCGCCCCTGGAGATGCGCACTTCGTGCGCGATCTCCATAGGGGCGTCGGCGCATAGGGGAAATGCGACCCGAAGGGTCTGCGTTTCAGGGGCGCGGGGAACTGCGCGAGAAGCCCCACCGGCCCGCACCCGGCAGCGCTCAGCCGCACACCACCTCGTCGCCCGTCACCGCGCCGAACTCGCCCTGATAGGCGTCCTCGGCCCGCACCTGCCGAACCCCCTTGTAGTCCTTCCCGGCGACGACCTTGAGCATGGCCCCCTGGCCCTTGACCGGCTTGAGGCGGGCGCCGGGGAGGGCGGCGGCCAGGGACTTCGCGGAGCGGTCCCAGCGCGGGTCGTAGAGGACGAGGGTGTGCGCGGCGACGGCGCCGCCCGACGCGTTGACGGGGGCGCCCGACGTGCGGAAGCCCGTCTTCTTCAGTGCCTTGTCGACCTTCATGCCGAGCCCGGAGGTCCGCGTCCCGTTCTCGACCTGCACCCGGATCTGCTGCGGCGAGACGCCGACGACCTTGGCCTTCTTCTTCTTGTGGTGCGCGGCGAGCGGCTCGTCCTCGCGCAGGGCGTCGAAGAGCTTGCGGGACTTGACCGGGTCCCACTTCACGGTGGAGCCGATGCCCTTGACCGGGTAGCTCATGTCACCGATCGGCACGGTCGTGAACTCCGACGAGGACGGCGAGAAGTTCCGCATGGCCTCGGCGAGGTCGACCATCTCGTTCGTGCCGAAGCCCTTGTCGGCGCGGACCGAGCTGAGCAGCGTACGGGCGACCTCGCGGAACTTGACCGGGTTGAGGAGTACCCCGGACGAGGTCGTCGCGGAGATCAGGGAGGCGAGGAAGCGCTGCTGGCGCTGCATGCGGCCCAGGTCGCTGGCGCTGTCGGCGTGCCGGGAGCGCACGTACTGGAGGGCCTGCCCGCCGTTCAGCTTGTGGGAGCCGACGCCGAGGTCCAGCCCGGTGTACGAGTCCTTGAGGGGCTTGGCGGTGCAGACCTCGACGCCGCCGAGCACGTCGACGGTCCGCATGAAGCTGGTGAAGTCGACCTCCAGATAGTGGTCGATCTTGACGTGCGTCATGTTCTCGACGGTGCGCACGGTCAGCTGCGGCCCGCCCTCCGCGTACGCCGCGTTGATCTTGACCGGGTGGGCGTGGTGCTTCTCACCGGTGGTGCGGTCGGTGTGGGGCGGCATCTCCGCGTAGGAGTCGCGGGGGAGGGAGACGACGGAGGCGCGGTCGTGGTCGGCGGAGATGTGCACGATCATCACGGTGTCCGTGCAGTGGCAGGGGGCGCCCCCGAGCCGGTACTTCTTTTTCTCGGCCGGGGTGATCTTGTCGCGGCCGTCGGTGCCGACGAGCAGCACGTTCGTGCCGTGCCCGGCCGCCGGGCGGTTCTTCATGTCCTTGAAGGGGTCGATGCGGTCGATGCCGCTGTCCAGGCTGGTCACGAGCGCGTGCCCGATGCCGGCCGCGGCGAGCACGGTGACGGAGAACGTGGTCGCCACCCGCATGGCCCACCGGGGCCGTCTCCTGCGCATCGGCCGCACCGGTCGGCGGCCCTGCCCCGGCCGCGGGGGACGCGGCGGGCGGGCGGGGGAGCGGGGCGGCGTGGGCACGGGGGGACACCTCCGCGACGGCGGGCGTGGGATCCTGAGCACCGTAGGCCGATACGATCTCCTGCCCGCGGTAGCGACCCGGGCGGCGCGCGTCGGTGTCCCCCATTAGCGGTAACGTGAACGGCGAAGCCGCACCTCCGGGGCCCGACCGACCGGACCCCCGGCACCCGGCCGAGAACAGGACCCCCGGCCGTGAAAGACGAGATGGATACCCAGAACGCACCTTCCGACGGGCAGCTCCCGGCGGTCTCCGTGATCATGCCCATCCTCAACGAGGAGCGGCATCTGCGGGAGGCGGTCGAGGCGATCCTGGCGCAGGAGTACGGCGGCGAGATGGAGGTCGTGCTCGCGCTCGGCCCGTCGGCGGACCGTACGGACGAGATCGCCGCGCAGCTCGTCGCCGAACACCCCCGCGTGCACACGGTGCCGAACCCCACGGGCCGTACGCCCGCCGCGCTGAACGCGGCGATCAAGGCGTCCCGGCACCCGGTCGTGGTCCGCGTCGACGGGCACGCCGCGCTCTCCGCCGGCTACATCGAGACCGCGGTGCGGCTCCTGGAGGAGACGGGCGCGATGAACGTGGGCGGCATCATGCACGCCCAGGGCACCAACGCCTGGGAGCAGGCCGTCGCCGCCGCGATGACCTCGAAGATCGGCGTGGGCAACGCGGCGTTCCACACGGGCGGCGAGGCGCAGCAGGCCGAGACGGTCTACCTCGGTGTCTTCCGGCGCGAGGCGCTGGAGCGGCAGGGCGGGTACAACGAGGAGTTCATCCGCGCCCAGGACTGGGAGCTGAACTTCCGGATCCGTGAGGCGGGCGGGCTCATCTGGTTCTCGCCCGAGCTGAAGGTCTCCTACCGGCCGCGCCCGAGCGTGAAGGCGCTGGCCAGGCAGTACAAGGACTACGGGCGCTGGCGGCACGTCGTCGCCCGTTACCACGCGGGCTCGATCAACCTGCGCTACCTCGCCCCGCCGGCCGCGGTGTGCGCGATCGCGGCGGGCACGGTCGTGGGCGCGGCCCTGACGCCGTGGGGCTTCGTGATCCCGGGCGGCTACCTCGCGGCTATCCTCGCGGGCTCCGTCCCGGCGGGCAAGGGGCTGCCGCTGAAGGCGCGCGCCCAGATCCCCGTCGCCCTCGCCACGATGCACATGTCGTGGGGCTGGGGCTTTCTGACCAGCCCGAAGTCGCTGGCGAAGAAGGTCATCGCCTCGCGCCGGCCCGCCGTGCTCGGCGACGGCAAGGCGAAGAGCGCCGCCAACTAGCGCACGGGGCGCGGGAGTTCACCTCCCGCGCCCCGTGGCGCGTGTACGGCCCGGCAGGCGTCCTACCAGGTGTAGCCCGGCTGCACGTGCATGCACTGGCCGCTGTCAGCGCCGTTCTGCGTCTGGCTCCTGTCCAGCGTCTTGTCCGGGGTGTCCGCGTCGGCCGCGTCCTTCGGGAACATGTTGCCCGTGCGCCAGTCCGCGCCCACGGTGAGCGTCACCCCGGACACCTCCGTCGACCTCTTCACGGAACTCAGCGGAATCCCCAAGGACTTGGCGACCGCCTGCGCGTCGCCCTCGAGGTCCGCCGACGGATAGTTGACGACCGTCCTGTCCACGGCGAGCGGCGGCGAACCGTCCGAGGTCGCCTGCGTGAAGCCCTTGCCGATGAGGGCCTGCCGCACCGCCGAGGCCCGGCCGGGCACCGCGGCCGTAGTCGCCGTCCGCGTGCCGTTGCGGACCTGCACGGCGATCTTGTCGTCGGCCGCCGCCGGGTCGTGCGAGGTCTGCGCCGTCGCCTTCTTCGCGTCCTTGCCGTCCAGCGCGACATCGTCGCGGAGGAGCTTCCACAGGGTGTCCGCCGCGGACGTCGGAGCCACGCGCGCACCTTCGTACACGAACGGCATCGTCGTCATCGTGATGCGCTTGGGGGAGGGCTTCTTGAGCTCGTTGCTCAGGTCGTAGAGCTTCTTGACGGTGTCGAGGCCGTCGTCGGGCTTCACCGCGTCCGTCGCCTTCTCGGCCAGCGTGCGCAGCCTGCCGGGGTGGCTGAACGTGGCGTTCTCACGGAGCTGGCGCACCATCGCGCTCATGTACATGTGCTGTGCCTTGGCGCGCGCGATGTCGCTGCCGTCCTCGAAGCCGTGCCGGGTGCGCAGCCACTGCAGGGCCTGTTCGCCCTTGATGTACGTCGTGCCCTTCTCCAGCTTCAGGCTGGTGCCCTCGTCGCTGCCGGCCCGCCGCCCCGTCATGTTGGCGTCGACGCAGACCGGTACGCCGCCGATCGCGTCGGCCATCGACACCACACCCGTGAAGTCGACCATCATGAAGTGGTCGATGTGGATGCCGGTGATCTCCTCCCAGGTGGCGACCGTACAGCCCGGGCCACCACGGCCCAGCGAGGTGTTCGTCATCACCCGGCCGACCGTCTCCGGATACACGCGGCCGGTTTTCGGGTCGGTGCACTTGGGCAGTTTGACGAGGGTGTCGCGCGGCATGCTCACCACCGACATGTTGGTGCGGTCCGCCGACAGGTGCAGCAGCATCTGCACATCGGCAAGCGGTGCCGCGCCCACGCTCTCCTTGTGGCCGCCCAGCCTCAGGTTCTCCTTGCTGTTCCGGTCGTCCGACCCGATCAGCAGGATGTTCAGCGGGGTCTGGCCCGCCGCGTTGGGCGTCGGCTTCGCGGCCCGGTGCTCGCCCAGGCTGAGCTTGCCCGTCTGGATGTTGTTGTTCAGGTGCTGATACCAGAGGTATCCGGCACCGGCCGTGCCCAGTACGAGGACCGCGAGCACGCCCGTGATCCAGCGCAGTATTCGCGAGCGTTTGCTGCGCGCGCTTCGTCGCCCCATCCTTGCCCCACACTCCCCACCCCTGGCCAAGGCTCGGCCGCCCCGCTGTCATGTGGTGAGACAGTCTCGGGGCGGCCGAGGTTGGTCATTCGGCGCACACAGTTTTGTCCGCCGTCGATTTGTCCACGTCCGGCGCCTTCGCCGAACCGGTGATGGGCACCCCCGCGCCCTTGAAGTCCTTGCCGAGGATCAGGATCATCGCCGGCAGGCCCTGGTCGTTCGTCTCGCTCTCGCCCGGCTTGAGTGCCGATCCGGGCAGCCCCATGATGTCCGCCAGCTTCCGGGCCTGGTCGGCCTGGTCCGGCGAGTACTCGAGGGTCGTCTTGGCCTGGTCCTTCGGCGCGTTGCCCAACTGGCTGGACTTCAGGACGCCTTCGGTGTTCTGCAGCCAGGTGAGCGTGGTGCCGGCCGAGCCGGGCGGCGCGCCGCCGTTGTAGAGGTCGACGCGGACCTCGGAGGCCGCGGAGCGCGCGCCCTTGAGGCGGGCGGAGTCGGCGGCCTTCTTCTTCTTTTTCGTCTCCGTGAGGGAGACGTCGTTCTTGATGGCGTCGAAGATCGCCGGTGCCTTCGTCTGGTCGACGACGACGGTGGCGTGCACCTTCTCCGCCGGGTTGTCGATCACCGGGGTCGTGACGAAGGAGATGTTCTTCGGCGGGACCTTCTTCAACTCCAGGGCGACGTCCTTGAGTTTGTTCAGGCTGCCGATGCCCTGGTCGACGGTGAGCGCCTTGGTGGCGGCCTCGGCGAGGCTCGTCAGCTTCGACGGGTTCGTCAGGGTGTCGCCGGAGCTCATCTTGCGGGCCAGCGAACCGAGGAACTGCTGCTGCACCTTGATGCGGTCCAGGTCGCCCGCGTTGCCGAAGGCGTGCCGGGTGCGGACGAAGGCGAGGGCCTGCTCGCCCTTCACCACGCTCTTGCCGGCGGGCAGCTTGAGGTGCGAGTCGGGGTCGTCCACCGGCTTCTTGACGCAGACCTCGACGCCGCCCACGGCGGTGGACAGGGTCTTCACCGCGTTGAAGTCGGCCATCATGAAGTGGTCCGGGGTGATCCCGGTGACGGCCTTGACGGTCCTCATGGTGCAGCCCGGGTCACGGCCGTCCTGGCCGAGGCTCGTGTTGAAGCGCACGGTCGAGGTGCCGGCGATCGGCTTGCCGTCGGTGGTGCACTCCGGGACGTCGACGATGAGGTCGCGCGGGATGCTCAGCGCGGTCGCGTTCGTCCGGTCCTTGGAGACGTGCAGCAGGATGTTCGTGTCGGCGTGACCGACGCTGCCCTTGTCGCCGTAGCCCTCGTTGCCCTTGCCGGTGCGCTTGTCCGTGCCGATGACGAGGATGTTGAAGGCCTCGTCCTTGGCGAAGCTGTTCTTGGCGTCGGGCGTGTTGTTGACCGTCAGGTTGCCGTTGAGGTGCTCGAGGTAGATGTACACCGCCCCGGCGCCGGCCAGGATCACGAAGGCCATCGTGCCGGAGGTCCACAGCAGGACCTTCTTGACCTTCGACTTCTTCTTCGGCTTCGACCTGCGCCGTCCCGTGTCCGGGGCCAGGGCCTCCGGCTCGCGCCGTCGGCGCTGGGGAGGGACGTCTCCCGGATCCTGCGGTGCCTGCTGCCGCCGTCGGCCGCCGGGCCGCGGTGCGGTGCGGCGCGGTCCCGGCACCCCTGACTGCTCAGCGGAGGGGGTCAGTCGCAGTTCGTAATCACCGGTCTGCGGGTTCAGGACCCACTGGTCTGCGGGGTCGATGTTCTCCGCCCGCCCACGGCCTTGCGCGTCCACGGTTGTCTGTGTCCTCCGTCGGGGCCACGCGGCGCCCTACCCCCCTTAAAGCGGGCGCCCGGTCAAAGTCGGTCAGCAGTGCGCGACCTTGCCCGAAGCGTGGCCGGGTGCACCGGATCGCTCACACTATCCGCCCAGTTCAGCGCCAGGCGACGGCGGTGACAAATTCCACTCCCCTACAACTGGGCATTCCGGCCCATATCTTTGAACCTGTGTGCCGGCTGATGACTCCCGCTTTACCGAGGGGCGGTTGAGGCGCCGTCGGAGGGGTACGGACCGGCCTCAGCCGCAGGTGTCCTGCTTCGCCGTATTGCCCCGGAACGTCGGAGTGGGCTCGGGGGTGCCGGAGGCGGACGCCGCGGGCGACGAGGCCCCAGACTTCTCGTCCATTTCCCGTTGATAGGCAACTGTTTCATCGGAAATGCCGAGGGACGAGCCCTCTTCCGCCTCGCGCGCCGCGGCGGGCACCTCCTTCCGGACGACCACCGGCCGGTCGGCGCGCAGCTGCCGGAAGAGCTGGTCGGCGGCGGGCTGGACGAGCTGGTCGCGGTTGGCGTTGTAGACGTACGCCTCCCGGGGCACGGTCAGGAACTGGATGCGGTCGGCCGGGATGTTCCGCATCCCGCGCACCAGGTCGTACAGGCCGCGCAGGCTCGCCAGGCCCGGGTCGGTGGTCAGGGACGAGGTGGCGGCGTCGAGGAGCGGGTAGAGCTTCGTCGGGTTCAGCAGGACACCGTTGCTCTGGACCTTCTGGACGAGAGCGCCGAGGAACCGCTGCTGACGGTCCATCCGGTCGGTGTCGCTGCCGTTGCCGAGGCTCTTGCGGGCGCGGACGTAGCCGAGGGCCTGCTCGCCGTTCAGGGTGTGCTCGCCCGCGGACAGCTTCAGATGGGCGTCGGCGTCATTGATGGGCGCGTCCAGGCAGACGGTCACCCCGTCCACGGCGTTCACCATGTCCTTGAAGCCCTGGAAGTCGACGACCATGTGGTGGTCGACGCGGATGCCGGTCACCTTCTCCACCGTGCGGATCGTGCAGGCGGAACCGCCCGCCTCGAACGCGTAGTTGAACATGGCGAACGTCGGCTCCAGGCGCTTGCCGTCCGGGGCGGTGCAGCGCGGCATGTTCACCATCAGGTCGCGGGGGAACGAGACGGCGACCGCGCTCTTCCGGTCCGCCGCCACGTGCAGCAGGATCGTCGTGTCCGAGCGCTGGGTGCCGTCGTTGCGGCCGTACTTGCGGTTCTTGCCGGCGCGCGAGTCGGATCCGATGAGCAGGATGTTCTGCGCGCCGTGCACGAGGACGGTGGGCCGCTCCTTGTCGTACTTCGCGAGTTCGGCGGCCGCGTCCGTGTCCTCGGTGATGTTCCCGCTGAGCTTCTCGTAGACGATCCAGCCGGCCCCGCCCGCCACGAGCACCAGGAACGCCAGCGCGCACGCCGCGTACCGCAGCCGGCGCCTGCGCCGCCGGACACGACCGGCGCCGGTCGGCGACGAGCCGGTGCCCGGGCCGAGCGGTGTGGCTGCGGAGTCGGTCACGTGCGGTCCCCTCACGGTCCGGCCTGGGGAAAACGGCGTCTCCACGATCATCGGCCCGGCCGCGCCGGGCGGCCGGGGGAGCGGGGCCGAACGGGTGAAGATCCGCTACTTCGCGGTCGCCGACACCCGCTCGCTGTCGATGCGCCGGGCCAGCGCCTCCTCGTCGAGCCGGTCCAGGTTCCGGCACAGCACGACGGAGCCGCCCGCGGCCAGCGGCGCGAAGAGCCCCGCGCTCAGCCCCTGCCAGGTGTCGTACGAGAGACCGGACAGCAGCCGGGAGCCCGGTCCGGTCAGCCCGAACGGGGCGGCGTCCGCGATCGCCCGCGCGGCGACCTCCGCGCCCGTCCACTCGGCCCCCGCGACGACCAGCGAGGGCTCGTCGGGGTCGACGGGGGAGAACGGGGCGAAGCGGTCGCCCTGCGAGGGGACCTCGACGGCGTAGTCGACGAAGCCCTCCGGGGTCTGCGGGAAGCGGCCGCCGAGCGGGCGCAGCGCGAGGGCGACGCGCTCGCCGGAACAGGCGCGGGCCGCCTCCAGCGTGTCGGGGCCGCTGACCACGACGTCGGCGGCGGCCGGGTCGCCGCCCACGTCCGCGACGGCGCCGACCGAGGCGCAGGCCAGCAGCCAGACGGCGGTCTGCCAGTGGGCGGGCAGCAGCACGGCGACGCGGTCGCCGGGCTCGACGTTCAGGTCGCCCTGGAGCAGGTTCGCCGTCTTGTTCACCCAGTTCGCGAACGTGGCCACGGACAGCTCCACGCGCTCCCCGGTGGCGTCGTCGTAGAAGGTGACCAGGGGGCGACCGGGATCGTCCGCGAGGGCGTGCTGAAGAAGTTCGGCGGCAGTACGGGGCTCGGATTTCACGGGTTCAGCGTAGGCGCGGTGCGCTCCGCGGGACGTCCGGGTGCGGGGCCCGCCCTGGCTCCGCCGGTTTCGTCCCCGGGCGCGGGCCCGGTGGGGCTTCCCGCGCAGTTCCCCGCGCCCCTGAAATGCGGACCCTTCGGGTCGCATTTCCCCGACCGGTGACCGCCCGGACCGGTGACCGCCCCGATGAGATGCCGCACGAAGTGCGCATCTCAGGGGCGC
>NZ_JBHYTK010000239.1:0-8604 GCF_042749255.1 Streptomyces sp. NPDC059524
CGGCGCACGAAGTGCGCATCTCAGGGGCGCGGGGAACTGCGCGACCAGCCCCCACCGGCGGGTGGATCGCGACGACGGCACAGCGCGGCTCGGCGGTGGCGCGATCGGCGCCCACCGAGCCGCGCCCGGCGACGAGCGGGACTAGTCCAGCAACCGGGCCCGCAGCAGCGCCACGTCCCGGCGATCAAGGCCCAGGCCGAGGGAGACGTACCGCTCAAGACTGCCGAAGTCCGCGCGGACCTGGTCGAGGCCCGCCGCCAGATACTCCGCCCGGACCTCCTGGACCGGGATCAAGAGGTCCGGGTTCTCCATCATCCCGGCCTGCTTGAGCCCCGCCCGCGTCCGCGCATCCGCCTCCGCCCGGAAACCGTTCGACGCCAGATAGTCGGCCACGGCGACCCGCGACGACACCCCGAGCACGCCGAGCAGCACATACGCCAGCCACCCCGTACGGTCCTTGCCGGCCGTGCAGTGGAACAGCACCGGCCCGTCCCCGCGCGCCACGTCCCGGAGGGTCTGAGCGAACGCGGCCCGCGCCGCGGCGTCGGACGCGAAGGTCCGGTACACCTTCCGCATCATCGCCGCCGCACGGTCACCCCCGAGCAGCGCCTCCTGCCGCACCGGGTCCTTCGACCCGATCGCCGCGATCAGCTCCGCCGACATCCCTCCGTCGGATATCGGCCGGGCCACCGCGGCCGCGGCGGGCGGCAGCCGGTCCGCCCCGTCCATCTGGACCTCGAACGGCACCCGGAAGTCCACCGACCGGCGCAGCCAGAGCCCCGCCAGCGCGGAGACATCGGCGTCGGTCAGCTTGCCGAGGGCGTCGGCCCGGTACACGTACCCGTACCGCACCCGGCCGCCGTAGCGGGCCCGGTACCCGCCGAGGTCGCGGACGTTCACCGCGCCCTGGAGCGGGATCTGCCGGATCGGCGGCGCCGCGGACGCGGGCCGGTCGTGCGCGACGGCGGCGCCCGCCGGAACGAGCGCCGCCGCCGTGGCCACGCCGAGCGTGACCCCGAGCACCCGGCGCCGGGAGGGCGCCGTGATGTCGGCCTGAGGAGCGTGCATACCTGAACTCCCTTGCAGGAAGCGGCCGTCCGGCGCCGCCCCGGGGACCGGGGGCCGCCGGGCGGCCCACGGTTCACCCTGGTGTCGGCAGGGTGTCGAGCACGTGCCGGGCCTCGGCCATCACGCGGTCGACGAGCTCGGCACAGCTGGGCAGGTCCTCGATGAGCCCCGCGACCTGCCCGGACGCCATCACGCCGAGGTCCGTACGGCCCTCGACCATGGACGCCTTGAGGAGCATCGGCGTGTTCGCCGCCAGCAGGACCTGACTCCAGGACAGGTCCTTGCCGTGCTTCATCGCGAGCCCGTCCCGGACCATCTGCGGCCAGGACAGACCCGAGAGCTTCTTGAACCCGGAGGCGCGGCGCACGGCCTGGAGCAGTGCGCGGGTGCGGCCCGCGCCCTCCAGGGCGTCCACCATCTCGGTGCGCAGCATCCGGTGCGGCAGTCCGTCGACCGCCGTCGTCACCGTCACGTCCTTGACCGAGGCCGCCAGGTACTTGGCCTTCACCGCGTCCGGCACGGTGGAGTCCGAGGTCAGCAGGAAGCGGGTGCCCATGGCGACGCCCGCCGCCCCGTACGCGAGCGCCGCGACCAGGCCGCGCCCGTCACGGAAGCCGCCCGCGCCGACGACCGGGATGTCGACCGCGTCCACGACCTGCGGAAGCAGCACCGACGTGGCCACCTCACCGGTGTGGCCGCCGCCCTCGCCGCCCTGCACGATCACCGCGTCGGCGCCCCACGCGGCGACCTTCTCGGCGTGCCGGCGCGCCCCGATGGACGGGATGACGACGACGCCCGCGTCCTTCAGCTCGGCGATCAGCTCCTTGGAGGGCGCGAGCGCGAAGGACGCCACCTTCACGCCCTCGGCGACGATGATCTTCACGCGCTCGCGCGCGTCGCCCGCGTCCGCCCGCAGGTTCACCCCGAAGGGCTGGTCCGTGCGGGACTTCACCTCCCGCACCGCCGACCGCAGCTGGTCGACGGTCATCGTCGCGGAGGCGAGGACACCGAGCGCGCCCGCGTTCGCCGCCGCCGAGACCAGGCGGGGGCCGGCGACCCAGCCCATGCCCGTCTGCACGATGGGGTGACGCACCCCGGTGAGCTTGGTGAACGCCGTGGGGAGGGTGAAATCCGCGCTGTCGCTCATGCCGACCGGACCTCCCGCTCGCGCAGCGACCTCGGGTCGACGACCTCACGGATCAGCCGCAGCTCCTCGGCCGTGGGCTCCCGCGTGAACGGCACCTCGCCGCCCTCCGGCAGCGCGAGCGCGAACCCGGTCGCCTCCCGCACCTGCTCGACCGTGACCCCGGGGTGCACGGACGCGATCCGCATCGTGTGGTCCGGCGTCTCGAAGTCGAGCACCGCCAGGTTCGTCACGACCCGGGGGATGCGGTGGAAGCGCGTCGCCGAAGGGCCGGCCGCGGCGGCGCTGTCGTAGCCCACCCCGCTGATCATGTCGACCTTCTCGACGAACACGCGCGGGCTGTGCTTGGGCACCCAGTAACTCACCGGATTGTTCAGCGTGTTCACCGGCGCTCCGCGCACGCCGAGCAGCTGGCGGTCGGGGCGCTCCCAGTCGCCGATGCACGAGATGTTCTGGTTACCGAACCGGTCGATCTGGCTCGCGCCCATCATCACGTGCCGCCGGCCGCCGGTCACGAACGTGAGGTGCTGGCGGTACGGCAGCCAGCCCTCGGCCGCGCCGTCGAGCCCGACCAGCATGGCCTCGCCGTCGGTGAGCAGCAGGTCGGGGGAGAAGGTCCGCTTGGCGAGGCGGGCGCCGAAGCCGGGGATCAGGCCCATCGGGCTGGCCAGCACCTCCCCGTTGTCCCGCCAGGCGTCGGCGCAGGCGATCACGCAGTACTCGGCCCGGGTCGCGGGCGGGGCGGCGGTCTCGGTGGTGGTCACTTCTGCTCCTCGTGCCAGGCCTGGACGGCGGACTGGTACTGCTTCTCGTCACCGCCGGGCGGCAGGAACCGCTCGGCGAACTCGGCCCACGGCGTGCTCGCGTAGAGCTTCTGGAAGGCCTCGTCCCGGCCGTAGTCCGGTGCGCAGGACGTGAAGTCCGCGCCGTGCGGCGCCTCCACCACACCCGTCACCACATGCCGCTTGACCAGCAGCGACTGGGGCGGCGTGTCGTCCCCGAACCCGTCGACGAGGCGCTCGCAGGACACGTACGCCTCGTCCGCGGCCTCGCAGAACAGGTCGTCGAAGTACGGGTCGGGGCCCAGGTACTGCCCGTTGCCCCTGCGGTCCGCGCGGTTCATGTGCACCAGGGCCGCGTCCAGGCGCAGCGCGGGCATCGCGACGAACGTCTCCCCGTCCTCGTAGGGCGAGGTGACCGTGCGCAGCTCCGGATTGACCCGCATGACGTCCGAGCCGATGCCGGCCCGCACGGGCAGGAACGGCAGCCGGTTCGCCGCCGCGTGCAGGCCCCACATGAACATGGCCTCGTCGATCTCGGTCAGCTCGAAGGCGCCGCTCTGGCGGGCCGCCCTGAAGTGCGGCTCCAGAGGGATCGAGTCCAGGGTCACGAACGCGGCCACCAGCTTGCGGATCTTCCCCGCGGCGGCCAGCATCCCGACGTCCGGGCCCCCGTACGAGACCACGGTCAGATCCGTGATGTCACTGCGCAGCAGCGCCCGGACCAGCGCCATCGGCTTGCGGCGCGAACCCCAGCCGCCGATGCCGACGGTCATGCCGGAGCGCAGCCGGCCGACCACCTCGTCGGGGGTCATCGTCTTGTCGGTCATGATCACTCGGCTCCCTGTCCGAAGGTGTCGCGGACCCGGTCCGCGACCCCGCTGAGATTCGCCTCGAAGGTGAAGCCCTGCTCGTAGCGGTAGCTGCGGTGCACGTCGACGGGGTCGATCCCGTTCAGCGCGGACTTCGCGAGGCGGATCAGATAGCCGTCCTTGCGGGCGATGTCCCGCGCCAGCTCGAGCGCCGCCTCGCGCAGCCCGGAGCGCGGCACGACCTTCCACACCGAACCGTGGGCGTGCAGCTCGGCCGCGGTCGCGGTGCGCGAGGTGTAGAAGAGGGCCCGCATCAGGTGCTGCGGCACCAGGCGGGCCAGGTGTGTGGCCGCGCCGAGCGCGCCGCGGTCCAGCTCGGGCAGGCCGAACGTGGCGTCGTCGCTCGCCACGATCGCGTCCGCGTTGCCGACCAGGCCGATGCCGCCGCCCAGGCAGAAGCCGCCCACGGCCGCGATCACCGGGACCTCGCACTGGTACACGGCGGAGAAGGCCTCGTAGCAGCCCCTGTTGGCACCGATCAGCGCGCGGTGGCCACCGCCGGGAGACGCGGTCTCGCGCTGCATCTCCTTGATGTCCACTCCCGCGTTGAACCCACGGCTGTGCTCGGCCGCGGTGAGGATCACGCAGCGCACGTCGGGGTCGCGGCCCGCGGCGCGCACCGCGTCGGCGAGGTCATACCAGCCCTGCACCGGCAGTGCGTTGACCGGAGGGAAGTCCACCGTGACGACGGAGATCCCTTTTTCGGGTGAGGAGGTGGAGACACCCATGGCGTTCAGCTACCTTTCCACCTAACGTTTGTTTGGTAGGTCATGACCGTAGCAGGTGACGGAGGCCGGCGGAATGGGTCGGGGAAAGGGGTCCGGGATGGATCTGAGCGGACGGGTCGCCGTCGTGACGGGCGGCACCAGGGGAGTGGGGGCGGGGATAGCGCGCGCCTTCACCCGGGCCGGGGCGAAGGTGGTGGTCTGCGCCCGCAGGCCCCCCGAAGTCCCGGTCGAGGGCTGCGAGTTCGCGCAGGTCGACCTGCGCGACACGGCGGCCGTGCAGGACTTCTTCGGGAGCCTGAAGCGGCTGGACGTGCTGGTGAACAACGCGGGCGGGACCCCGTACCGGCTGCTCGGCGAGACGGACGCGGAGCGGCACGCGCGCGTGATCGAGCTGAATCTGACGGCGCCGCTCACCGCCTCGCTGGCCGCCCGCGAGAAGCTCGCGGCGGCGCGCGGCTCGATCGTCATGATCGGCAGCGTCAGCGGCACCCGCCCCTCCCCGGGCTCGGCCGCCTACGGGGCGGCGAAGGCGGGCCTGGAGAACCTGGCGCGGTCGATGGCCGTCGAATGGGCCCCGGACATCCGGGTGAACACGCTGGTGCTCGGCATGGTCCGCACCGAACTGTCGGCCCTGCACTACGGGGACGAGGAGGGCATCGCGGCGGTCGGCGCCACGGTGCCCCTGGGGCGGCTCGCCGAGCCCCGTGAGATCGGCGAGGCGGCGGTGTTCCTGGCGTCGGACGCCGCCGCGTACATCAGCGGGGCGAGCCTGCTCGTGCACGGCGGCGGCGAGCGCCCCGCGTTCCTCGACGCGGCAACGGTCAACAAGGAGGCGTGAGATGACGGATTCTGTGGCTACTGATGCGGTGGGTTCGGGCGGGCTGTGCGCGGGGCGCGTGGTGGCCGTGACCGGCGCGGGCCGGGGCCTCGGCCGCGCGCACGCGCTGGCCTTCGCGGCGGAGGGCGCCAAGGTCGTGGTCAACGACCTGGGCGTGGGCCTCGACGGCGCGCCCGCGCCCGACAGTCCTGCGGCCCTGGTCGTCGAGGAGATCCGCGCGGCGGGCGGCGAGGCCGTCGCCCACGGAGGCGACATAGCGACATCGGAAGGGGCCGCCTCGCTGGTCGCGGCCGCCGTCGACGCCTTCGGCCGGCTCGACACCCTGGTGAACAACGCGGGCTTCCTGCGCGACCGCATGCTGGTGAACCTGGCGGAGGACGACTGGGACGCGGTCATGCGCGTCCACCTCAAGGGCCACTTCCTGCCCCTCCAGGCCGCCGCCGCGTACTGGCGGGCCGAGGCCAAGGCGGGCCGCACGCCGGTCGCCCGTGTCGTCAACACCTCGTCCGGGGCGGGCCTGCTGGGCTCGGTCGGGCAGGGCAACTACAGCGCGGCGAAGGCCGGCATCCTCGGCCTGACCCTGGTCGCGGCCGCGGAGATGGGGCGCTACGGGGTGCAGGTCAACGCGATCGCGCCGGCCGCTCGCACCCGGATGACCGAGGCCACCTTCGCCGACACGATGGCCGCCCCCGAGGACGGCGCCTTCGACGCGATGGCTCCGGAGAACGTGTCACCGCTCGTGGTCTGGCTCGGCTCCGGCGCCGCCGGCGACGGCGTAACCGGCCGCGTCTTCGAGGTCGAGGCCGGCCGCATCACGGTGATGGAGGGCTGGCGCCCCGGCCCGACCGTCGACAAGGCCGAGCGCTGGACACCGGCCGGTGCGGGCGACGCGGCCCGCGACCTGCTGGCGCGCGCCGAGACGCCCGGGGCGGTGTACGGGGCCTCCTGACCGGCGCTCACGCCGAGCCCCGGCCGGGGCACTCCGGCCGGGTCATTCCGGCTGGGGGAGGCGGGCGGCGGCGTCGCGTTGCAGCGCCGCCGTCACCGCCAGGAACCGCGTCACCGTCCGCAGTTCTTCCGTGCTGAACTCCTCGCACGCCGCGACGACGTCACGGGCCCAGTCGTCGAAGAAGGCGGCGAGCTCGGTGATCTTCTCGCGCTGCAGCTCCACGACCACGCGCCGCTTGTCCGTGGCGTGCTTGACCCGCTGGACGAACCCCTTGGCGGCGAGCCGGTCCACCAGGCCCGTCACCGAGGCGGGGGCCAGGCCCGTGTACTCCACCAGGTCCTTCGCGGTGAGCGGCCCGTGCTTGGCCAGCAGGTCGAGCGTCTTGCTCTCGGTCGGGCTGAGGCCCTGCGACGCGGCGACGGCGGTGTGGAACATGATCGTCGCCGCGCTCTGCTCCCGCCCCGTCTCCATCATCTCCTTGAGGACGGACTCACGGTCGTCGCCGCCGCGCGCCGGCCCGGCCCGCTCGCTCTTCTCGTCGCTCGTCTCGCTCGTCATACGGTCCAGGCTAGCCAATATTTCGTTCGCCCGAAAGAAAGGGTTGCGATCACAGGAGTGCCGGTGCAAGTATTTCGTTAGTCCGAACGAAATACCTCGTGCCGAGCCCCGACCTGGAGGCGCCATGTCCGCCGCGCTCGCCCCGCCCGCCGTCACCGAGACCCACGCCCACCCGCGCCGCTGGGCCGCCGCCGTCGTCATGATGATCGCGGCACTCATGGACCTCCTCGACGTGACGATCGTCAACGTCGCGATCCCGTCCATCGGCCGCGAACTGCACGCCTCCGAGAGCGCGTTGCAGTGGCTCGTCTCCGCCTACCTCCTCGGCTTCGCTGCCACCCTGATCGTCTCCGGGCACCTCGGCGACCGCTTCGGCCGCCGGGGCCTCTTCCTCGCCGGCACCGCCGGCTTCGGCGTCGCCAGCCTGGCCTGCGGCGTCGCCCAGACACCGGGCCAGCTGATCGCCGCCCGCGCCTTCCAGGGCGTCATGGCCGCGGTGCTCGTGCCGCAGGTCATCGGCTCCTTCCGCACCATGTTCCAGGGCAAGGAACGCGGCGCAGCCTTCGGCATGTACGGGGCCGTCGCCGGCTTCGCCTCCGCCGTCGGACTCCTGATGGGCGGACTGCTCACCGACGCCGACCTGTTCGGCTGGGGCTGGCGCTCGGTGTTCCTCGTCAACGTGCCGATCGCCGTGGGGACGTTCGTCGCCGGCTGGATCCTCGTGCCCGCCACCCGGGAGCGCAGCGCGCGCCGTCCCGACGTCCTCGGCAGCGTCGTGCTCGCCGCCGGACTCGTCGCGATCGTGCTGCCCCTCGTCCAGGGACACAGCAACGGCTGGCCGCTGTGGGGCTGGCTCTGCCTCGCCGCGGGCGTGCTCGCCGTCGCCGGGCTCGGGGTGTTCGAGGCGCGGCGCGAGCGCCGCCACGACGAGCGGACCGTGCCGCTGCTGCCCGCGCAGGCCTTCCGGCTGCCCGCCTTCTCCGTCGGCGTCCTCGTCCAACTCCTGTTCTCCGTCGGCATGCAGGGCTTCTTCCTCGCCTTCGCCATCTGGCTGCAGGGCGGCCAGCACTACACGCCGATGCAGGCCGGCGTCCTCACCGTCGCCTTCTCCGCCGGCGGCTTCCTCACCGCCCCCGCCGCCGACGCGCTCGCCGTCCGGTTCGGCCGGCTCGTCCTCGGCGCGGGCGCGCTCCTCATGGCGGGCGGGCTCGGCTGGGTCTGGTACGCCGTCGAGCAGGCGGCCGGCGCGCACACCGGGTCCTGGCGGATGGTCCCCGGGCTCGTCGTCGCCGGCGCGGGCCTGGGCTTCCTCGTCGTCCCGCTGGTCAACGTCGTCCTGTCCACCGTCCCCGCGGAACTCGCCGGCGGCGCCTCCGGGATCTTCTCCACCGCCCAGCAGTTCGGCGGGGCGCTCGGTGCGGCCGTCATCGGCACGGTCTTCTTCGGGCGGCTCTCCGACGGTGCCGGGTTCACGGACGCCATGACGACGGCGGCGCCCTGGGTCGTCGGCGGGTTCGTCCTGTGCGCCGCGCTGTGCGCCCTGCTCCCGCGCACGGCCCTCACGGACCCGCACGCCTGACGTTCGTCTGCGGCTCCGGTGGGGGCTGGTCGCGCCCCGCGGCGGAGCCGCTGATCGATACAGCCCCGCGCCCCTGGAGATGCGCACTT
>NZ_JBHYTK010000240.1:0-7142 GCF_042749255.1 Streptomyces sp. NPDC059524
GCCTTCTCACGCGACGTCTGCTCGCGCGACGTCTGCTCGCGCGCCCCGTGTCACGCCTCCCGGGCCACGACGGGCACGTCGAGCGGCCGCTCGTGCAGCCGCACGGCGTGCCCGCACACGGCGCACGGCCGGTTGGCGAAGTCGCCGCCGCCCAGCGCCGACGCCGCGATGTTCAGCGCGGTGTCGGCGGCCGCGGCGGCGCGGACCTTCAGTCCGGACTCGTCGCAGCGGCGGCAGGCGGGGTGGGCGTCGGTCTCACGGGCGGTGGTGTCCGCTGAGTTCATGGAGCGCGCTCGTCTCGGTCGTACGGGTGATGCGTACGACCGAGACTAACGCCCGATGATCTTCAAGATGCCTGGTGAGAGCCGTGTACCGGTGTGACGACTATCGCCTGAGCCGGCGGGCCCGCGGAAGGAACGTGAAGACCGCTCCGCCCATCAGGATCACCGTGCCCGCCACCAGACCGAGGGCGCGCAGGGCGCCGTCGTTCGAGGCGCCGGTCTCGGCGAGGCCGCCGCTCGTGCCGGAGGCCGAACCGCCGGACGCGGCGGCGCCGCCGGAGCCGGAGCTCGTGCCGCCGGACGCGCCGCCCGGCTGGGCCGCCGTGTCGATCTCCAGGGAGACCTCCGTCTTGGCCGGCGTGCAGGTGGTCGTCGTGCCCAGCGCCTTCACCGTGAGGACGCCCGGGGACAGCGTCGACTTGCCGTCGGCGCCCGGCTTGTAGGTGCCGGTGAGGTCCGGGATGGTCATCGGCTCGCCGGACTTGATCGGCTCCTTGTTGGTCGGGCCCTCGACGTGGACGGTGCCCTTGTCGGCGCCGCCCAGCTTCACCTCCATCGACGGCTTCACGGAGTCGGCCGGGATGTCGGCGGGGCTGTCCATGACGGCCTTCTTGAACTGGACGGTGAGCGCGTAGTTCCCGCCGTCCTTCTTGGCGTTGATCTGCACCGGGGACGTCGCGTTCTTGTCGCCGATGGGCGTCTTGCACTCGTAGGGGATCTGGACCTCCTTGCCGGTGAAGTCGGTCTTGCCGCCGTCGCCGCCGCCCGAGCCGCCGGACGCGGACCCGCCGGAGGCCGTGCCGCCCGAGGCGGTGTCGCCGCCGGACGAGGTGCCACCGGACGAGGTGCCGCCCGCCGTGCTGCCGCCGGACGTCGAACCCCCCGAGGCCGTCCCGCCGGAGGACGTGCCGCCCGAGCTCGTGCCGCCGGAGGAGGTGCCGCCGCCGTCGGTCACCTGGATGGTGACCGCCTTCGGGACCGCGCCCGTCGGCTTGCACTTGGTGTCGGTGGAGATCGGCTTGTTGACGTTGATGTTGTACGCGTCCGGGGTCAGCGTCACCTCACCCGGCTTGGTGAGCTTGAGCTTGCCCGTCATGTCGGACAGCACCATCGGCGCGCCCTTGGGGATGGCCGGGTTCTTGCGCGGGCCCTCCATCTTGAGGTCGCCGGTCTGCGCCCCGGCCACCTTGATGACGCCGCTCGGCTGGACGGTGTCGGCGCCCAGGTCGAGCACGTCCGGGTTCTTGGACGCGGCCTGCGTCGTCTTCCACACGACGTCGATCTCGTCGCCGACCTTCGCGGTGGCCGGCGCGGTGATGTCGGTCGCCGTGGTGCCCTGGATCGGGGGCAGGCCGGAGATCGCCGGCGGGACGCACTCCGTCGGGTACGAGGAGGTGGCCGCCTGCGCCGGGGCGGCGGCCAGCCACAGCCCCGCACCGGACAGGATCAGGGCGCAGCCGGCCGCACCGGCTCTCCGGTGCCTGTTCACGTGCCTGTTCACGTGGTTCCCTTCGTCGGACTGGTGTTGTCGGGCGGTGCGGAGAGCTGACCGGCCGCAGGAACGCCCGGACCGGTGTCCGGGGTGAACCAGGGCAGGGTGGTCGTGGAGGGGTCCGGGCCGCCGTCCGCGGGTGCGGGCCGGTCCGCCGGCCGCGGGGTGCGCAGCTTCGGCAGCTTCACGGTGAGGTCGGTGAGTTTCTGGGCGCCGCGGTGCCGTCCGGCCGCGCCGCGGTCGCGCGGCCGCAGCCGGTCCACGACGGCCATGCCGATGCGGAACACGGCGGCCGGCACGACGACGCAGAGCAGGATCCAGAAGAGGGTGACGCCCCAGGGACGCCCGACGCCCCAGGGCTGTTCGGCCAGGACCTTGCCGCCGTACTTGAGCGAGACGAGATAGCTGCCGTGCGCTCCGGCGGTGAGCTCGACGGGCAGTTCGATGCGGGCCTTGCGGCCGGCCGCGATGGTGCCGCGCCACTGCTGCTCCTCCCACTGCGGGGCGAACACGCCGTGGGAGGTGCCGACCTGGAAGACGGGGTCCTTGACGGGCGTCGAGCCCACGTTGCCCACGGTGAAGGTGAACGTCCGCGCGGGCGGGGCGCCGAACCAGGTCAGGATGCCGCTCGAACCCTCGAGCCGGGTGTCGGTGACCATGGTGAGCCGCCCGCCGGTGTCCTCCTTCGGCATCGCCTTGACCGGATGCCCGGCGACCAGGAAGGGGGCGTCCGCCTGCGCCTTCTCCCCCGTCACCGTCGCGACGTGGACGACGCACGGGCACGGTACGGGCGGCTCGGCGACCGGGAGCTTCTTGCTGAAGGTGCCCTTGGAGTCGGTGGTGACGGCGAGACCGTCCGCGTTGGCGCAGGAGTTGGTGCCGCCGACGACGCCGCGCTCCGGTGTGGAGCGCCCGCACACGAGCATCATCAGGAGAGCGCTCGGGCGCCAGCCCTTGCCCTTCACGGTGATCGAACCCCCGGTCCCCGCCTGGGACTTGGAGAGGGTCACGGTGGGTTTCCCGGCGGCGGTCGCCGGTGCGGCGGCCGCGCCGGCGAGCAGCGCGGCCACGAGGCCGAGGACGGCGAGCAGCCGCGTGCCCGGCGCGCTGCGGCGGCGTGTCATGACGTACTCCCTTGCGTGTCGGGGGCGGGTCGGCGGCGGCGCGCGTACCCGTACGCGGCCAGGCCGCCGCCCGCGAGCAGGGCCAGGCCGCCGCCGAGGGCGCCCCAGGGGACGAACCGGGCGGTCGTCGTGGCCGAGTCCCCGGCGCCGCCGCCCGCGGTGACGGTGACCTTCACGTCGACGTCGTCCAGGGCCGGGGCGTCCTTCCAGGGCTCGGTCAGCGTGACCCGGCGCCCCGGCAGCAGTTCCAGGGGCAGGGCGCGCGGGGCCCGGTCGAGCACCGCGCCGAAGAGCCCGTCGGCGCGGACGGCGAGGCGGGGGCTGAGCGTGGTGTTGCCGCGGTTCACGACGTCGTAGGTGATGGCGCCGTCGCGGGCCCGGACCCGTTCGACGGTGAGGGCCGACAGGGTCGGGCCGCTGACCCGCAGGTGGACGCTGACCCCGGCGTCGCGGCCGCCTCCGCTCGCGACGACGGCGCCCGGGTGGTCGCCGGGGACGGCGCCCGCGGGCACGCTCACCGTGAACGGGATCTCGGCGCGGGTGCGGGCCGGGACGGTCACCTCGCGCTCGGCGAACGTGATCCAGGCGCCGGTGTCCTGCGCGCGGGCGCGCAGGCCGAGGGCGCCGTTCGCCTTGTTGTCGGCGTCGGCGGCGCGGAGGGTGATCTTCAGGGGGCGGGTGGCCGGATTGGTGACGGCCACCTTGTCCTCCAGGACGGTTCCGGGGGTGCCCTCCGCGTAGATGTACGGTCTGTGGGCGCCGCCCGCGGACGGGGTGATCGTCCAGCTCGGTGCCGCCGCGTGGGCCGCGCCTGTGGTGCCGCCCCACGTCAGCAGGGCGGCGCCCAGGAGCGCCCACGCGCTGTACGGATCTCGGTGGGGCCGGCGGGTGCGGCGCCGTCGTGGCCGGTCGCGCCCCGCGGCGGAGCCGCTGATCGACACAGCCCCGCGCCCCTCACGGGGCGCCATCTACCGGGCCGACTGATTCCTGCGGGTCAGCCAGAGTGTGCCCGCGGCGCCCGCCAACAGGACCGTTCCTCCCAGAGTTCCCAGAGCTATCGCCGAGTCCTCGGGGCCTGTCTGCGGGAGTTGGCTGTCGCCACCCGAGGGGGTGGTCTGGGAGCCGCCCGTGCCGCCGCCCCCGCCTCCGCCGCCGGAGCCGCCCGCGCCCTTGACGTCCAGTTCCAGGGACGGCTTGGGGCTGTTGGCCGGGGTGCAGGTCGTGGTCGTGCCGAGCGCCTTGATGGTGAGGACGCCGGCGGTGAAGGTGACCTTGCCGCTCTTCTTCGGCGTGTACGTGCCGCTCAGGTCACTGATCTTGATGGGCGTGTTCGCGGGGATCGCCTCGGCGTTCGGCGGGCCGGTCACGGCCAGGTCGCCGGTCTCCGCGCCGCCGAGCTTGATGACGGCGCTGGGGCTCATCGCGCCCTTGCCGAGCTCCACGGGGCTGGAGGAGACGCCCTTCTGGAAGGACATGGTGATCTTGTAGCCGCTGCCGCTCTTCACGGACTTGATGTCGATCGGGGAGACGGCCCCCTTGTTCCCGATCGGGGTCTTGCACTGGTAGTTGACGTCCACGACCGTGGCCGAGGCGGTCGGGGCGGCCATCAGCACCGCCGAGCCGGCCAGAGCCGCGCTGAGCGCGAACGCGGCGGTTCGTTTCGGGTACATCCGGTACGTCACCTCGAGATCCCTTCAGACCGACGGTTACTGACGGTTCATCAGATGCGGGTGGCTCAAGGTACGCCCGGGACCTTTACGAGGGAAGACAAAGAACACGCCGGATCCAGGAGGATCCGGCGTGCTCGAAACGACGTGCGCGACGGCGCCCGGAATGGCGCCTCGGCGCGGCTACGCGGGGGCGTTCAGCTCTGCCCACACCGTCTTGCCGGTGACGCCGGGGGTGCGGACGACTCCCCAGTCCATGCACAGGCGCTGGACGATGAACATGCCGTGGCCGCCGGGCCGGCCCGCGCGGTGCGGGGTCCGGGGGGCGGGCTGGCCGGCGCCGCGGTCGGTGACCTCCAGGCGCAGGACCTTGCCGTCGAGGGAGACGGTCAGCTCGTCCGGACCCTCGGCGTGCAGGCACGCGTTCGTGACCAGCTCGGAGACGACCAGGAGGACGTCCTCCGCCGCGGCCCGGCGGTCCGCGGAGGACGCCGGCAGCCAGCCCCAGGCATGCAGCGCTTCGCGGGTGAAGTCGCGGGCGAGGGGTACGACACCGCTCGCGTCGCCGAGGCTCAGCCTGCGGACTTGGCGGCCCCCGCCGGCCGGCCGCTCGCCCGACTCGGGGCCGTGGTCGCCCGGCGAGTAAGGCCGGGTGGTGCTCATCAGCACTTCACCTCACCGATTCACCATGTGCTTCAGGATTCAGGACTTCGACAATGCGGAACTACAGGATGCGGTCGCTGGGGTCGGGGTCTGGCCGGTCGTGGATCTCCTGCCCGGACGATCGGCGGGAACACCCCCCGTTTCGCCGCGGACGATGTGACGCTGGTAACGCCTCGATCACGCACGTACAACCGGAGCGTAACTTCTGCGGGCGGCGGGTACACGCCCCCGCGGTCACTCCGTGGCGAGCGCCTCGGCCAGCGTCTCGTGGACCGTGAAGACGGCCTCCGCGCCGGTGATCTCGAACACCCGGGCCACCACCGGCAGCATCCCGGCCAGATGGACCCCGCCGCCGGCCGCCTCCGCCTTGAGACGGGCGCCGAGCAGGACGTTCAGTCCCGTCGAGTCGCAGAACTCCAGCCGCGAACAGTCGATCACCAGCCGCGACAGGCCCTGGTCCAGGCATTCCTCGAGTGACTCACGCAACAGATCCGCCGTGTGGTGATCGAGCTCACCCACCGGGGTCACGACGGCGCTGGAGCCCTCTCGCCGCACCTCGACCAGAAGCCGGCCCCGATGCGCGCTGCCGACTGTCCCGCGGTCCATGACGACCCTCTCCCGCTGAAAAGCTTCCGAAGCTCCCAGCTGCCTTCGACGTGCCGATTGACGCCCTCGAACCCTACGCCCTCACCACCGGTGCCGGTACCCGAACAAGGCCCAGAAATCGGACATTTCGCCATAGAACGCACTTGCGGCTCGCTGTGCAAAGCGGGTAGGCCTAGTAAGGACACCAATCGACACGGCCGGCTTTGGAGGCGCCGCACACCGCAGTGCACGTATTGGCATCGGCAGCCATATGCCGAGAACGATGGAGGACATCATGTCACCCCGGCTCGACGAATCGCGTACTGACCAGGCGTCGTCGAAACTCCCCCCGGAATCCCCTGCCCACGTCGAGTCCGACGTCCTGGAGGACCTCGGTCTTCCGGAGATCCCGCCCTTCGACGAAGTGGCACCACTCGACGCGCGCGCCCTCTCCAAGACACTCTTCGAACGTCTGGAGTCCCTTGAAGAAGGCACGCACGAATACTCGTACGTCCGCAACACCCTGGTCGAGCTGAACCTCGCCCTGGTGAAGTTCGCGGCCTCCCGGTTCCGCTCACGCAGCGAACCGATGGAGGACATCATCCAGGTCGGCACCATCGGCCTCATCAAGGCCATCGACCGCTTCGAGCTCAGCCGCGGCGTCGAGTTCCCCACCTTCGCGATGCCGACCATCGTCGGCGAGATAAAGCGCTTCTTCCGCGACACCTCGTGGTCCGTGCGCGTCCCGCGCAGGCTCCAGGAGCTCCGTCTCGACCTCGCCAAGGCCGGCGACGAACTCGCCCAGCAGCTCGACCGCGCCCCCACCGTGGGCGAGCTGGCCGACCGCCTCGGCATCTCCAACGACGAGGTCGTCGAGGGCATGGCGGCGTCCAACGCCTACACGGCCTCGTCCCTGGACGCCCAGCCCGAGGAGGACGACTCCGAGGGCGCGCTCGCGGACCGCATCGGCTACGAGGACCACGGCCTGGAGGGCATCGAGTACGTCGAGTCCCTCAAGCCCCTCATCGCCGAACTCCCGCCGCGCGACCGGAAGATCCTGTCGCTGCGCTTCGTCGCCAACATGACCCAGTCGGAGATCGGCGAAGAGCTCGGAATCTCGCAGATGCACGTGTCGCGGCTCCTGTCGCGGACCCTCGTGCGCCTGCGCAAGGGGCTGACCGTCGAGGAGTGAGCTCGGCTCCCGGCCCCTGACACGCGAGTGGGGGGGCGGGGGCGCGGCCCCGGGCGGCGGGCCGCGCGCCGGCGGGCGGGGGGGGGGGGGGGGGGTTGGGAGCCCCGGGGCGTCTGAAAAAAAGAAGACGCCGCCGCG
>NZ_JBHYTK010000240.1:7152-8579 GCF_042749255.1 Streptomyces sp. NPDC059524
GCCCCGCGGGGCGCGGGCCCTGGGCGGCGCGGGTGGGTGGGGGCGCGCGGCCCCCGCCCCCTCCCCGGGGGGGGGGCCCGCCCCCCCCCCCCCGGGCCCGCGCCCCCTCTCGCGTACGGCTGTCCGTGACGTACGTGCTTACGCCACCCGTGCGCCGGCCCGCCAGACCTCGCTCACGAGCGGGACGCCCGGGCGGTAGGCCAGGTGGACGTGGCTCGGGGCGTCCAGGAACGCCAGGTCGGCGCGGGCGCCCGGGGAGAGCCGGCCGATGTCCGTGCGGCGCAGCGCCTGCGCGCCGCCCGCCGTGGCCGCCCAGAGGGCCTCGTCCGGGGTCATCCCCATGTCCCGTACGGCCAGGGCGATGCAGAACGGCACCGAGGACGTGAAGGACGAGCCCGGGTTGCAGTCCGTGGACAGCGCCACGGTGACACCCGCGTCCAGGAGGCGGCGGGCGTCCGGCCACTGGGCGCGCGTGGAGAACTCGGCGCCCGGCAGCAGCGTCGCCACCGTGTCGCCGCTCGCCAGCGCGTCCACGTCGGCGTCCGTGAGGTGCGTGCAGTGGTCGGCGCTGGCCGCGTCCAGCTCGACGGCCAGCTGGACGCCGGGGCCGTAGGAGAGCTGGTTGGCGTGGATGCGGGGCAGCAGGCCCTTCGCCTTGCCGGCCGTCAGGATGGCCCGCGCCTGGTCGCCGTCGAAGGCGCCCTTCTCGCAGAACACGTCGATCCAGCGGGCGTGCGGGGCGCAGGCGTCCAGCATCTCGCCGGTGACCAGGTCCACGTACGCGGCCGGGTCGTCGGCGAGGTCCGGCGACACGATGTGGGCGCCGAGGTAGGTGACCTCGTCGGTGTGCGCCTTGGCGATGCGCAGGGCGCGCTCCTCGTCCCGGACCGTCAGGCCGTAGCCCGACTTGGTCTCGAACGTGGTCGTGCCCTGGCGCAGGGCCTCGGCGAGGTGGTGCTTCAGGTTCGCCTCGAGCGCCTCGTCCGACGCGGCGCGGGTCGCGGCGACCGTGGTCCGGATGCCGCCCGCGCTGTAGCTGCGGCCGGACATGCGGGCGTTGAACTCCTCGGTGCGGTCTCCGGCGAAGACCAGGTGGGAGTGCGAGTCGACGAACCCGGGGATCACGGCGCGGCCGGCCGCGTCGTGGGCCTCGTCCGTCGCGGGTACGTCCGCGCTCGGGCCGGCCCAGACGACCTTGTCGCCTTCGACGACGATCGCGGCGTTCTTGATCTGGCCCAGGGGGCCCTCGCCCAGCTCCGGGTCGTTGGTGACGAGGTTGCCGATGTTGACGATGGCGGTGGTGGTCATGATTCCTTCCGGTTTCGTTGCCGGGTGCGGGTCCGGTGGGGGCTGGTCGCGCAGTTCCCCGCGCCCCTGGAGATGCGCACTTCGTGCGCGATCTCCATCGGGCGCTGACGCATCGGGGA
>NZ_JBHYTK010000241.1:0-8380 GCF_042749255.1 Streptomyces sp. NPDC059524
CCCGCCCCCTTCGGGGGCGGGGCTTCTCTCTGTCCTCGTGGTGGCACCGCCATGCAGCACCACGAGGGGTCGGGGGAGTCGGGTCTAGCCGAAGCGGCCCGAGATGTAGTCCTCCGTGGCCTGGACCGACGGGTTGGAGAAGATGCGCTCCGTCTCGTCGATCTCGACGAGACGGCCGGGCTGGCCGACCGCCGCGAGGTTGAAGAACGCGGTGCGGTCCGAGACACGGGCCGCCTGCTGCATGTTGTGCGTCACGATGACGATCGTGAAGCGCTCCTTCAGCTCACCGATCAGGTCCTCGATGGCGAGGGTCGAGATCGGGTCCAGGGCGGAGCAGGGCTCGTCCATGAGCAGGACGTCCGGCTCGACCGCGATCGCGCGGGCGATGCACAGACGCTGCTGCTGACCGCCGGAGAGGCCGGAGCCCGGCTTGTTCAGGCGGTCCTTGACCTCGTTCCAGAGGTTGGCGCCCTTGAGGGACCGCTCGACGATGTCGTTCAGCTCGGACTTCTTGTACTTGCCGTTGAGGCGCAGGCCCGCCGCCACGTTGTCGAAGATCGACATGGTGGGGAAGGGGTTGGGGCGCTGGAAGACCATGCCGACGGTGCGCCGCACCGCGACCGGGTCGACGGCGGACCCGTACAGGTCCTCGTCGTCCAGCATCACCTTGCCCTCGACGCGGCCGCCGGGGGTGACCTCGTGCATGCGGTTCAGGGTGCGCAGGAACGTCGACTTGCCGCAGCCGGAGGGGCCGATGAAGGCCGTCACCGAGCGGGGCTCGACGGTCATCGAGATGTCTTCGATCGCCTTGTGGGATCCGTAGTAGGCGGTGAGTCCGCTTACGTCGATTCGCTTGGCCATGACTTGTTCACTACTTCCGGGTCGAGTCGCTGAGTGCTTCGAGATAGCCGCGTCAGCGGCCCGTCTTCGGGGCCTTCCAGCGGGCGATGCCGCGGGCCACGAGGTTGAGGATCATGATGAAGGCGATGAGGACCAGGGCGGCGGCCCAGGCGCGGTCGTACGCGGCCTCGTTGCCGCCGCTCTTCGCGTACTGCTCGTAGATGTAGAGCGGCAGCGAGGCCTGCGGGCCTTCGAAGGGGTTGCCGTTGATCAGCGGGTTGCCGAACACGAGGAGCAGCACGGGGGCCGTCTCTCCCGCGATACGGGCGACCGCGAGCATCACGCCGGTGGTGATGCCGCCGATCGAGGTCGGCAGGACGACCTTCAGGATGGTGCGCCACTTCGGGACGCCGAGCGCCAGGGAGGCCTCGCGCAGCTCGTTCGGGACGAGCTTGAGCATCTCCTCGGTGGAGCGGACCACGACCGGGATCATCAGGATCGAGAGGGCCATCGAGCCGGCGAAGCCGGAGAACCCGAAGCCGAGGATCAGGATCCAGAAGGACAGGATGAACAGGCCCGCGACGATCGACGGGACACCCGTCATGACGTCGACGAAGAAGGTGACCGCCTTGGCGAGCTTGCCGCGGCCGTACTCGACCAGGTAGATCGCCGTCAGGAGGCCGATCGGCACCGAGATCAGGGTGGCGATGCCGACCTGCTCCAGGGTGCCGAGGATGGCGTGGTAGATGCCGCCGCCCGTCTCCATGCTGGTGACGAAGCCCATCGAGTGGGTCAGGAAGTACGGGTCGAGGACCTTGATGCCGCGCTTGACCGTCTCGTAGACGAGGGAGGCCAGCGGGATCACGGCGAGGACGAACGCGACCCAGACGATGCTGGTCGCGACGCGGTCCTTGGCCTGGCGGGTGCCCTCGACCTTCGCGGCCAGCGCGAATGTGACGAGGACGAACAGGAGCGCGGCGAGCAGGCCCCACTGGATGCGGCTGTCGAGACCGGCGCCGAGGCCGATCGCGCAGCCCGCGGCGACCGAGCCGACCGCGATGGCCCAGGGGGACCAGCGGGGCAGGCGCGCGGCGCTCAGGGAGTCGGGGCGCTTCACAGGTACGGTCGCGTGGCTCATGCGTTGGCCCCCGAGTACTCCTTGCGGCGGGCGATGATCAGCCGGGCGGCGCCGTTGACCAGCAGCGTGATGACGAAGAGGACCAGACCCGAGGCGATCAGGGCGTCACGGCCCTGGTCGTTGGCCTCGGAGAACTTCGCGGCGATGTTCTGCGCGAACGTGCCGCCGCCCGGGTCGAGCAGGCTCGTGTGGATCAGGAAGTCGGGGGAGAGGACCGTGGCGACGGCCATCGTCTCGCCGAGCGCGCGGCCGAGGCCGAGCATCGAGGCGGAGATGACGCCGGAGCGGCCGAAGGGGATCACCGACATGCGGATGACCTCCCAGCGGGTGGCGCCGAGGGCGAGGGCCGCCTCCTGGTGCATCAGGGGGGCCTGCCGGAAGACCTCGCGGGAGACGTTCGTGATGATCGGCAGGATCATGATCGCCAGCAGGATGCCGACGGTGAGCAGGGTGCGCGGGGCGCCGCCCTGCCACTCGAAGATGCCGGTCCAGCCGAAGTACTGGTCGAGCCAGCCGAACAGGCCCTCCATGTGCGGCACCAGGAACAGGGCGCCCCACAGGCCGTACACGATGGACGGCACGGCGGCCAGCAGGTCGACGACGTAGGCGATGGGGCCGCCCAGCTTCTTCGGCGCGTAGTGCGTGATGAACAGCGCGATGCCGACGGACACCGGGACCGCGATCACCATGGCGATGACCGAGGTGACGATGGTGCCGAAGGCGAGGACGGCGATGCCGAAGACGGGCGGGGTACCGGTCGCGTTCCACTCGAAGGTCGTGAGGAAGTTGCCCTCGTTCTTCGAGAGGACCAGCGAGGCGCGGTAGGTCAGGAAGACCGCGATCGCGGCCATGATCACCAGCAGCAGGATGCCGGAGCCGCGCGAGAGACCGAGGAAGATCCGGTCGCCGGGGCGGGTGGCGCCGCGGGCCGCACGCTTGTGCTGGGCGGGGGTCGGGCGATCGGCGGGCGCTGGTGGCGCGGGTGATTGCGTAGATATGTCCATGGGGATTCTCCGGTCTGCGAAGTCCTCGTCACCCGGGTCGGGGCGGGGACTTCTGGCGGCGGTGCACCGGACGGTGCGGGCCGCCCGGATGCCGGGCGGCCCGCACTCTGGGTCAGCTCAGGCCGGCGACGGTCTCGCGGACCTTCGCGTTGATCTCGGCCGGGATCGGGGCGTAGCCCAGGTCGGCCAGGGAGGCCTGGCCCTCGTCGCTCGCCATGTAGGTGAGGAACGACTTGGTGGCGGCCAGGGTCTCGGCCTTGTTGCCCTTGTCGCAGGCGATCTCGTACGTGACCAGGACGATCGGGTAGGCGCCCTCGGCCTTGGTGCCGTAGTTCAGCTCCAGGGAGAGGTCCTTGCCGGAGCCCACGATCTTGGCGTCGGCGATCGCCTTCGAGGCGTTGTCCGTCGTGGCCTTGACCGGGGAGGCGGCACCGGTGGCGATGTCGACCGTGTTCATGCCCTTGGCGTAGGAGAGCTCCATGTAGCCGATGGCGCCGGCGGTCTGCTTGACCTGCTGGGCGACACCGGAGGAGCCCTGGGCGGACTGGCCGTCCTTGGCCATCCACGCCTTGCCGTGCTCGTACTTCCAGTCGGACTTGGCCGCGGCGCCGAGGTACTTGGTGAAGTTGTCCGTGGTGCCGGACTCCTCGGAGCGGTGGAAGGCCTGGATCTTCGTCGACGGGAGCTTCGCGTCGGGGTTCAGCTTCTTGATCGCCGCGTCGTCCCACTTGGTGATCTTCGAGTCGAAGATCTTGGCGAGGGTCGGGGCGTCCAGGACGAGGTTGTCGACGCCGTCCAGGTTGTACGCGACGGCGATCGGGCCGCCGACCATCGGCAGGTCGATGCCCTGGCCGGTCTTGCAGACCTTCTTGGAGGCGGCGACCTCTTCCGGCTTCAGCGGGGAGTCGGAACCGGCGAAGGCGACCTGGCCCTGGTTGAAGGCCTCGATGCCGGCGCCCGATCCGTCGGGCTTGTAGTTGATCTGCACGCCGGAGCAGGCCTGCGAGTAGGCCTTGCGCCAGGCGTCGATCGCGTTGGCCTGGGCGGAGGAGCCGGAGCCGAGGAGCTGGCCCTTGGCGTCGTCACACTTGATGTTGCCGGCCTTGGCGGAGGGGCCGCCGCTGCTGCCGCCGTTGGTGCCCGTGTCGTCCGAGCCGCACGCCGTGAGGGCCAGGGCGCCAGTGACGGCGAGAGCGCCGAGGGAGAGGGCGCGGAGCCGGTTCTTGCGCTGAAGCTTCACTTTCGGATGTTCCTTCCAGGAGCCGCCGGCCGCGTGTCGTCTGGCGGCGTGCGAAAGTCTGCGGATTTTCAGTCGAGCGATGGCGTGCTCCCCGGTGCCGGGGGGCTCACCGCACAAGGCCGAAATTAGGCAGATCAGGTGAAGCGGCCGATGGGCGAGAGTGAACGGCGGGTGAACCTCAGCGGGCGGTGCGGTTAGGTCACGGAGTGATTACGTCGAGCGAGTTCAGCAGGGCGTCGACGAGCCTGCGGTCACGGGGCTGGGTGAGCTTGGCGCGGGCCTTCGCGGGCGCCAGCCACACCAGCCGGTCCACCTCGCGGCTCGGCGCGAAGGCGCCCTCCGCGGCCTCGGCCGCCCAGTAGCTGACCCGCTTCGCGACGCCCTGCGCGAGATACCGCACCTCGGGCAGCACGGCGCCCGGCACGCACGCGAACCCGGTCTCCTCGCGCACCTCGCGCAGCGCGCAGGCCAGCGTGGTCTCACCCCGCTTGAGCTTGCCCTTGGGGTGCGACCAGTCGTCGTACTTCGGCCGGTGGACGAGGCAGACCTGCACGCCGCCGGCGCACGGGGAGCGGCGCCACAGGACACAGCCCGCCGCAAGGACCGCGCCGTCGTCCCCGTACACGGTCATGGCGTGCTCACCGGCTCCCGGCGCCACGCGTCCAGGAACGCCTCCCGCGCCGCCTCCACCTGATGCCGCTGGTCCGCGTGGAGCACGCCCAGGGCGTACGCGGTCGGCGGGGCGATGCGCGGGGTGCGGGCCGCCTGGGACGCGGCGGCGGCCGCCTCGGCGGCGTCCCGGTGCGCGTTCAGGGCGTGCGCCGCCGACGACAGGCGTACGGCGTCGGCGGGCGGGCCCGGGACGACCTCCAGGGCGTAGCGGTGCAGGCGCAGCAGCAGCCGCACGTGGTGCCAGGGCGTGTCCGAGCCCGAGTCGTACTGGCTGTACGGGGGCCGGCCGCCCAGCGCGGTGACGGCCTCGGCGAGCCGGGCCTCCGCCTCCGCCGCGAACCGGTGGAGCGGCGCGTCCACGCCGGACAGCGGCACCTCGCTGGCCAGCACCGCGACACTGTCCGCCACGGCGTGGAAGCGGGAGCTGCCGAGGGCCTGAAGCGCCGTGCTGTGCGCCCGCGTCCTGGCCAGGGTCAGCTGGCGGTCGAGCAACGCGGCCGCCTTCGCCGCGCCCAGCGCGAGGGTCTCCCGGCCGGGCGGCGCCGCCGGAGCCCCGTGCTCGGCACGCTGGGCGGGCGGCGCGACCGTGCTGGTGGTCAGCCGGTGCAGGGCCTCCGCGAGCCGCGCCAGCCGGTCCCCGTACGCGTGCTCGTGGGCCAGGGTGCCGGACAGCCAGGCCAGCTCGGGCCGCAGCGCGTCGGACCACTCGGCGTCGAGCAGCGGCCGGAACGTGTGCAGGGTGCCGCTGATGCGGCGGGCGGCGCGGCGCAGGGCGCGGGCCGCGTCCGCCGTGTCGCCGGCCGCGCCGGACTCCCGGTGCTGCCGCAGCGCACGCAGGAAGTCGGTCGCCCGGCCCCGCAGATGGGCTCCGAGCACGGCGTCCGTCTCGTACGCCTCGCTGGACTCAAGGTGTTGCTGTGCCACGCCGGCGCCTCCGGGCGTCTATGAGCATCTCCTGTACGTTGCGCAGGGGGCGCCCGTCCGCGTCCGTCGCGTGCCGGGTCCACTCGCCGTCCGGGCCGAGGTGCCAGGAGGCGGTGGTGTCGGACATCCCCGTTTCGAGCAGCCGGTTCAGGGCCGCGCGGTGCGCCGGGTCGTCGACGCGGACCAGGGCCTCGATCCGGCGGTCGAGGTTGCGGTGCATCATGTCGGCGCTGCCGAACCAGACCTCGGGGTCGCCGCCGTTGCCGAACGCGAAGACCCGCGAGTGCTCCAGGAAGCGGCCGAGGACCGAGCGGACCCGGATGTTCTCGGACAGGCCCGCGACGCCGGGGCGCACGGCGCAGATGCCGCGCACCCACACGTCGACGGGCACGCCCGCCTGCGAGGCCCGGTAGAGGGCGTCGATGACCGCCTCGTCGACCATCGAGTTGACCTTGATCTTGACGTACGCCGGGCGGCCCGCGCGGTGGTGCTGGACCTCCTGCTCGATCCGCGTGACCAGGCCGGTGCGCAGCGAGCGCGGGGCGACCAGGAGGCGGCGGTAGGTGGCGCGGCGCGAGTAGCCGGACAGCCGGTTGAACAGGTCGGACAGGTCGGCGCCCACGTCCTGGTTCGCGGTGAGCAGGCCGAGGTCCTCGTAGAGGCGGGCGGTCTTCGGGTGGTAGTTGCCGGTGCCGACGTGGCTGTAGCGGACGAGGGTGTCGCCCTCCTGGCGCACGACCAGGGACAGCTTGCAGTGCGTCTTCAGGCCGACGAGGCCGTAGACCACGTGGCAGCCGGCCTCCTCCAGCTTGCGGGCCCACTTGATGTTGGCCTGCTCGTCGAAGCGGGCCTTGATCTCGACGAGGACGAGGACCTGCTTGCCGGCCTCCGCCGCCTCTATCAGCGCGTCGACGATCGGCGAGTCGCCCGAGGTCCGGTACAGCGTCTGCTTGATCGCGAGGACGTCCGGGTCCTGCGCGGCCTGCTCCAGGAACGCCTGCACGGACGTGGAGAACGAGTCGTAGGGGTGGTGCAGGAGCACGTCGTGGCTGCGCAGCGCCGCGAAGATGTCGGGCGCCGACGCGGACTCGACCTCGGCGAGGTCACGGTGCGTGCCCGCGACGAACTTCGGGTACTTCAGCTCGGGCCGGTCCAGGCCCGCTATGGAGAACAGCCCGGTCAGGTCGAGCGGCCCCGGCAGCGGGTACACCTCCGACTCGCTGATCTTCAGCTCCCGCACGAGGAGGCTGAGGACCTCGGAGTCGATGGTCTCCTCGACCTCCAGGCGCACCGGCGGGCCGAAACGGCGCCGCATGAGCTCCTTCTCCAGCGCCTTGAGGAGGTTCTCGGCGTCGTCCTCCTCGACCTCCAGGTCCTCGTTCCGCGTCACGCGGAACATGTGGTGCTCCTCGATCGTCATGCCGGGGAACAGCTCGCCCAGGTGCCGGGGCGCGGAGATCACGTCCTCGATCGGCACGTAGCGCTGCGGCGAGGCCTCCAGGAAGCGGGACAGCAGCGGCGGGACCTTGACGCGGGCGAAGTGGCGGTGGCCGGAGACCGGGTTGCTGACGACGACCGCGAGGTTCAGGGAGAGGCCCGAGATGTACGGGAAGGGGTGCGCGGGGTCGACGGCCAGCGGGGTCAGCACCGGGAAGATCTGCTGCATGTACAGCGTGTAGAGCCGGGCCTGCTCCTTCTCCGTCAGCTCGTGCCAGCGGACGATGTGGACGCCCTCGTCGGCGAGCGCCGGGGCGACCTCCTCCTGGTAGCAGGCGGCGTGCCGGGCCATGAGCTCGCGCGAGCGGTTCCAGATCAGCTCCAGGACCTCACGGGGCTGCAGGCCCGAGGCGGAGCGGGTGGCGACGCCGGTCGCGATACGGCGCTTGAGTCCCGCGACCCGCACCATGAAGAACTCGTCGAGGTTCGAGGCGAAGATGGCCAGGAAGTTGGCGCGCTCCAGGAGCGGTGTGTTCGGGTCCTCGGCGAGCTCCAGGACCCGCTCGTTGAACGCCAGCCAGCTGCGCTCGCGGTCCAGGAAACGTCCCTGCGGGAGTTCGTCCCCGTCCGCGCGGCCGCTGTAGTCCTCCTCGTAGTCGTCCGGATCCGCGTCGATGTCGGCGACGATCCCGGCGAGCTTCGCGTCGAAGTCACCGGCCGCGACGGGATGCGGGCGGTGGGCGGCGAGGGAGCCTACGGAGGGCTGGGCCTTGGGGGACGACTGGTCCTGGGCGGCGTTCGGCTGGCTCATGCGCCCATTCTTCCGCGCGGAGGCACCGTTGAGCGCGTTGGACTCCGTCGGGGGGTCGGGAACGGGGGCGGGGGGCTGCATTCCGTGAGGGTCGCAAGGTCGTCTGAATCGTTGGTTACGGCGACATGACGTGCGGGCTATCTGGGGCTGGCCTGCACGCGCCGTGACTTCGACCGTTTCGTCGCCGGGTGCCGCCCGGTGGGGGCTGGTCGCGCAGTTCCCCGCGCCCCTGAAATGCAGGCGCTTCGCGCCGCATTTCCCCGATGGGGCGCCGCCCCGATGGAGATCGCGCACGAAGTGCGCATCTCCAGGGG
>NZ_JBHYTK010000242.1:0-8360 GCF_042749255.1 Streptomyces sp. NPDC059524
CCCCTGATGAGGCTGCGCCTCATCGGGGAAATGCGCCCGAAGGGCAGGCATTTCAGGGGCGCGGGGAACTGCGCGACCAGCCACGACGGCGCAGCAGCCGGACGACCGCCTTGCGAGGCACTCACCTGAGGGCACGGACCAGGCAGCCCAGCGCCCCCGTGCAGAGCACCGCCCGCACCACGTTCCAGGTCACCCAGGGACCCTCGAAGTCCCCCCGGACCCGGGCGGGGTCCGGGATGCGAGAGGGCGGGCCCGCCGCGGCGAGCGCGTCGTTCAGGGGCACGTTCAGCGCCGAGGTCAGCACGAACGCCAGCCCGTACAGGACCAGCCCCGCCCACACCCAGCCCCGTACCCCGGCGGCGGCCCGGAGCCGCCAGCCCGCGACCCCCGTCAGGGCGAGCGCCCCGAGGAAGCCCAGGAAGAACACCGGGTTCTGGATCACCGCGTTGATGTTCTGCATGACCTCGATGAACGTACGGTCGCCGCTGCGCGCCAGCGCCGGCATCACGGCGCAGCCGAACACGTAGAACGACCCGGCGACCAGCCCCGTGGCGACGGTCGCCGCCCCCAGCACCCACCCGTCGAGTCGCCCTGCGCGCCTGACGGAACCCGTTGTCTGTGTCATGCCTCCAGTCAAGGCGGGCCGGGCCGCGCCGGACATCGCCGAGCCGCGCGGGCGCATACGCGAGCGTCCACGCGGCCGCGTACCGTACGCGCATGCCGCCCATAGCGATCACCCCCGACATCACCCTGCGCCGTGCCGTCCTCTCCGACGCGCAGGCGCTCGCCGACGCGCAGATCCGCAACAAGGCGCACCTCGCGGCGACCGAGCCGTACCGGGACGCCGGGTACTACACGGCCGCGGCCCAGGCGGAGCGGATCACGCAGCCGCAGAGCGCGACCTGGGTGCTGGTCGACGGGGAGCGGATCGTGGGCCGGGTCATGCTGACCGGGATCGTGCTCGGGCCGCTGTGCAGCGCCAGCCTGGGGTACTGGGTGGACGGGGAGTACCGGGGGCGCGGGCTGATCCCCGCCGCCGTCGAGGAGGTGGCGCGGGCCGCCCGCGACGAGCTGGGCCTGCACCGCCTGGAGGCCGGCACGCTCACCGACAACGAGGCCTCGCAGCGTGTCCTCGCCAAGTGCGGGTTCGAGCGCTACGGGCTCGCGCCGCGGTACCTGCACATCGCGGGCCGGTGGCGCGACCACGTGCTGTTCCAGCGGATCCTGCACGACGATCCGCCCGCCCACATTCCCAAGTAGGCCCGGGGCGGGCACTGTAGAGGACATGGCCGCTGTACCCCCAGGGTCCCGCCCGTCCATTCCCGTCCCCCACCACGAGCTGCGGTTCGACGCCGGACGTCTCTGCCTGGATCTCGTCGCCACCGCGCACCCCGACGAACGCCTGACCTCGCCCGACCGGCTGCGCGCCTGGCTGGCCGGTGCGGGCCTGGTTCCCGAAGGCGCCGCACTGCCCTCCTGCGTCCCGGCCTGGCTGCCCGCGTTCCGCGAACTGCGCGGCCACGTCGGCCGCCTGGTGCGCGGAGAGCTCGCGGGCCGGCCCACGCCCGGCTCCCTGGAACGGATCAACCTGCTGGCCCGCGCCGCCCCGCCCGCCCCCTGCGCGGTGCGCTCCGGCGACGGCAGCCTGGTCCGCTCGCTCCAGACCGAACCCGGCTGCGCCGCGCTCCTCGCCGCCGTCGCCCGGGACGCCGTCGACCTGCTCACCGATCCGGCCGCCCGCGGCGCCCTGCGCCAGTGCGAGGGCGACAACTGCCCGCTGATCTACCTCGACACCTCCCGCGGCCGGCGCCGCCGCTGGTGCTCCAGCGAGGTGTGCGGCAACCGCGAGCGGGTGGCCCGGCACCGGCGCAGAGCGGCGGCCCTGTCCCGGGCCTGAGCGCCCGTTGAACATCTGGGGCCCCGGCCGCGTATCTCTCTGGTGACGTCGAAGCGGTGACACCGGAGGTGGGCGTGCGCAAGGATTCCGCCGTGGCCGATGAACGCCCTGCGCGGGCCCGACATCGTGCGTCCCAGCCGCCCTCGCTCGACGAGGAGCTGATGCGCGCGCTGTACGCCGAGCACGCGCGCCCGCTACTCGCGTACGTGCTCCGGCTGGTCGCGGGGGACCGGCAGCGCGCCGAGGACGTCGTGCAGGAGACGCTCATCCGCGCCTGGAAGAACGCCGGTCAGCTCAATCGTGCGACCGGTTCGGTCCGCCCCTGGCTGGTGACGGTCGCCCGGCGCATCGTCATCGACAACCACCGCAGCCGGCAGGCCCGGCCGCAGGAGGTCGACGCGTCGCCGCTGGAGGTCATCCCCGCGGAGGACGAGATCGACAAGGCACTGTGGCTGATGACGCTGTCCGACGCCCTGGAGGACCTCACCCCCGCCCACCGCGAAGTGCTCGTCGAGACGTACTTCAAGGGGCGTACGGTCAACGAGGCGGCCGAGACGCTCGGCATACCCAGCGGCACGGTGCGCTCCCGCGTCTTCTACGCGCTGCGCTCGATGAAGCTGGCGCTGCAGGAACGGGGGGTGACGGCATGACCTCGGCGTACGGACCCTACGGCCACGACCCGGCCGGCGATGTGCACGAGACGGTCGGCGCCTACGCACTCGGCGTGCTCGACGGCGCGGAGGCGACCGCGTTCGAGGCGCACCTGGCGACCTGCGAGCGGTGCGCGCAGCAACTGGAGGAGTTCGCGGGCATGGAGCCGATGCTCGCCGCGCTCGCCGACCTGCCCGCCGGAGGCGGCACCCCGGACATCGGCGAGGCCCTCGCCGCGCGCCCCGGGCCCCGGCTCGCGGAATCCCTGGTGGAGGAGGTGGCCCGCCGTCGCGCGGGTCGGCGCCGCCGGGGCCTGTACCTGGTCGCGGCCGCCGCGGCCCTGGTCATCGGCGGCCCGCTCACCGTCATGGCGGTCACCGGCGACGACTCCGGACGCCCGCCCGCCGTCGCGGAACCGCACCCGACGAGCCCCGCCGAGGACGCCTTCTTCCACCACATGGACGAGAAGATCGAGGCCACCGACGCGGGCACGGACGTCACCGCCACGATCGGCATGGAGAAGAAGGCCTGGGGCACCCACACCGTCCTGGAGCTCAAGAACGTCAAGGGCCCGCTGAAGTGCTCGCTCATCGCCGTCGGCAAGAACGGCGAGCGGGAGACCGTCACCACCTGGGCCGTGCCGAAGTGGGGCTACGGCATCCCCGGCAGCGCCCACGACAGCGCCAAATACCCGTTGTACGTGCACGGCGGCGCCGCGTTCGACCGCGACCAGATCGACCACTTCGAGGTCGAGACGCTCGACGGGAAACGGCTCGTGGAGGTGGACGCCTGAGCCGGTGACGTCCGAGGCGGCGCGCACGTAGCCGCACGGGTCCCCTTTCGCGTACCTTTGACGGCTGCCCAGCACGTCAGAAGGGGGGCCCGGTGGCCGCTCAGGCTCCACACGATTCAGCGGTGGACGCGTCCCGCGCGTCGCACGGCACGAGTGCCGACTCGGTCCGTGACCGCGAGATCGGCGTCGAACAGGAACACCTCGACGCGGTGTACCGACGCCTCGAGGAGAAGATCCACGAGGCGGAGTTCCTGATGGACGACGCCGCCAAGCGCGGGCAGGTCGGCACGCCCGGCGCCCTCGCCGAGCGCGACGCCCAGGTCTTCCGCGCGGGCATCCACCTCAACCGGCTCAACAACGAGTTCGAGGACTTCCTCTTCGGCCGCATCGACCTGCTGCTCGGCAAGGACGGCAAGAAGGGCCCCGACGGCGCCTACACCGCCGTCGAGCCCGCCGAGGGCGCCGTCCGCGAGGACAACACGGCGGACATCGCCGAGACCCTGCACATCGGCCGCATCGGCGTGCTCGACGCCGACTACTCGCCGCTCGTCATCGACTGGCGCGCCCCGGCCGCCGCCCCGTTCTACCGGTCCACGCCGGTCGACCCGGGCCGTGTCGTGCGCCGCCGCGTCATCCGCTCCAAGGGCCGCAAGGTCCTCGGCGTCGAGGACGACCTGATGCGCCCCGAGCTGACCGCCTTCCTGGACGGCCGGCCGCTGCCCGCGATCGGCGACGGCGCGCTCATGGCCGCGCTCGGCCAGGCCCGCAGCCACACGATGCGCGACATCGTCGCCTCCATCCAGGCCGAGCAGGACCTGGTCATCCGTGCCCCCGCCGCGTCCGTGACGTACGTGGAGGGCGGGCCCGGCACCGGCAAGACGGCCGTCGCCCTGCACCGCGCCGCGTACCTGCTCTACCAGGACCGGCGGCGCTACGCGGGCGGCATCCTGATCGTCTCGCCGACCCCGCTGCTCGTCGCCTACACGGAGGGCGTGCTGCCCTCGCTCGGCGAGGAGGGGCAGGTCGCGATCCGCGCGGTCGGCTCCCTCGTCGACGGCGCGGAGGCCACGGAGTACGACAGCCCGGCCGTCGCCCGCGTCAAGGGCTCCTCACGCATGCTCAAGGTGCTCCGCAAGGCGGCCCGGGGCGCGCTGGAGTCCGGCGGGTCCGGTGCCCCGGGCGGCCGTCCGGGCGGTTCCGGTGACGGGCAACTGGCCTTCGGGGACGACGAGACCCCGGTGGTCCCGGGCACCCCGGACCGGCTCCGGGTCGTCGCGTTCGGCCGCCGCCTCGAACTGGAGGCGGGGCAGCTGAACCGCATCCGCCACACCGCCCTCAGCGGCACCGCCCCGGTCAACCACCTGCGCCCGCGCGCCCGGCGGCTGCTCCTGGACGCGCTGTGGGACCAGTCCGGTGCGGCCGGCCGGCACAGCGACCCGGAGCTCGCCGCCGAGCTGCGCTCCTCCTTCGACGAGGACATCACGAGCGAGGACGCGTTCATCGCCTTCCTCGACGCGTGGTGGCCCGAGCTGACCCCGCGCGGGGTCCTCACGGCCATGTCCGACGAGAGGCGCCTTGCCCGCTGGGCCCGGCGGATCCTGAACCCGGGAGAGGTCCGCAGACTGGCCCGCTCGCTGCGCCGCGACGCGCTGTCGGTCCACGACGTGGCGCTCCTCGACGAGCTGACCGCGATCCTGGGCACCCCGGCGCGCCCGAAGAAGAAGCGCGAGTACGACCCGCTCGACCAGCTCACCGGCCTCGAGGAGCTGATGCCGCAGCGCGAGGAGTCGCAGCGCGAGCGCGCCGAGCGCCTCGCCCAGGAGCGCACCGAGTACGCCCACGTCATCGTCGACGAGGCCCAGGACCTCACGCCGATGCAGTGGCGGATGGTGGGCCGGCGCGGCCGGCACGCCACCTGGACCGTCGTCGGCGACCCGGCCCAGTCGTCCTGGTCCGACCCGGACGAGGCCGCGGAGGCCCGCGACGAGGCGCTCGGCACCCGCCCGCGCCGCCGCTTCACGCTCACGGTCAACTACCGCAACCCGTCCGAGATCGCGGAGCTGGCGGCCAAGGTGCTGGCCCTCGCGATGCCGGGCTCCAAGTCCCCGTCGGCGGTCCGCTCGACGGGGGTGGAGCCGCGCTTCGCGGTGGTACGGGACCGGCTGGGGGAGACCGTCCGCGAGGAGGCGGCGCGGCTCCTCGAGCGGGTGGACGGCACGGTCGGCGTGGTCGTGGCGATGAACCGGCGGGCGGAGGCGGCGCGCTGGCTGTCGGGGCTCGGCGAGCGGGTCGTCGCGCTCGGCTCGCTGGAGGCCAAGGGCCTGGAGTACGACGCGACGGTCGTGGTGTCCCCGGCGGAGATCGCCGACGAGTCGCCGGCCGGTCTGCGGGTGCTCTACGTGGCGCTGACCCGGGCCACGCAGCAGCTCACCGTGGTGTCCGGAGAGCGTGACGAACCGGACGCGAACGGGGTGCCCGACCTGCTGCGGGACTGACCCTTGTGTCATCGAGAACCGGTGTTACCGTTGATGACGGCACCGGCTCGATCCAAGCCCCCGGGCCCAACCTTCGTCCCTCAGAGGGACCACTTGCCGCGAGGCGAGCATGGCGGGTCGGTGTCGTAGGCGTCCGAAGAGGCCCACATCACAAGAGTGATGTGGGCCTCTTCCTGTTTTTCCCCGGCCTCTTCCGGTCCTGGCCAACTTCTCGTATGGTGGAAACTGTTTTCCGAAAGAAGGATGAACACAAGGTTCAGAATCCGATGCGGCTACCACGTACTCGCCGGTAGGTGCGACCATCGGACGGCAACAGCTACACGGTGAAAGCAGAGGAAGTCGGCCATGGCTACGGCGCCCAGCGTCTCCTACTCGATGACGGTCCGACTGGAGGTGCCCGCGAGCGGAACCGCCGTCTCGCAGCTCACCACGGCCGTGGAGTCCTCCGGAGGCTCGGTGACCGGCCTCGACGTCACCGCCTCCGGCCACGAGAAGCTCCGGATCGACGTCACGATCGCGGCGACCTCGACCGCCCACGCGGACGAGATCGTCGAGGAACTGCGCGGCATCGAGGGCGTCACGCTCGGCAAGGTGTCCGACCGTACGTTCCTCATGCACCTCGGCGGCAAGATCGAGATGCAGTCCAAACACCCCATCCGCAACCGTGACGACCTGTCCATGGTCTACACGCCCGGTGTCGCCCGCGTCTGCATGGCGATCGCGGAGAACCCCGAGGACGCCCGCCGCCTGACCATCAAGCGGAACACGGTTGCGGTCGTGACGGACGGCTCCGCCGTCCTCGGCCTCGGCAACATCGGCCCGATGGCCGCGATGCCCGTCATGGAGGGCAAGGCGGCCCTCTTCAAGCGCTTCGCCGACATCGATGCCTGGCCGATCTGCCTGGACACCCAGGACACCGACGCCATCGTCGAGATCGTCAAGGCGATCGCCCCCGGCTTCGCGGGCATCAACCTCGAGGACATCTCCGCGCCGCGCTGCTTCGAGATCGAGGCCCGCCTGCGCGAGGCCCTCGACATCCCCGTCTTCCACGACGACCAGCACGGCACCGCCATCGTCGTCCTCGCCGCGCTCACGAACGCCCTGCGGGTCGCGGGCAAGGCCATCGGCGACATCCGCGTCGTGATGTCCGGCGCCGGCGCGGCCGGCACCGCCATCCTCAAGCTCCTGCTGGCCGCCGGTGTGAAGAACGCGGTCGTGGCCGACATCCACGGCGTCGTGCACGCCGACCGCGCCGACCTGGTGGACGCCGCGAGCGACTCGCCGCTGCGCTGGATCGCCGACAACACCAACCCCGAGGGCCTCACGGGCACCCTCAAGGAGGCCGTGGTCGGCGCCGACGTCTTCATCGGCGTCTCCGCCCCCAACGTGCTCAACGGGGACGACGTCGCCGCCATGGCCGAGGGCGCCATCGTGTTCGCACTCGCGAACCCGGACCCGGAGGTCGACCCGGCGGTCGCCCGCCAGACGGCGGCGGTCGTGGCCACGGGCCGCTCCGACTTCCCGAACCAGATCAACAACGTGCTGGTCTTCCCGGGCGTCTTCCGCGGCCTGCTCGACGCCCAGTCGCGCACGGTCAACACGGAGATGATGCTCGCCGCCGCGGCGGCCCTGGCCGATGTGGTCAGCGAGGACGAGCTCAACCCGAACTACATCATCCCCAGCGTCTTCAACGACAAGGTCGCGGGCGCGGTCGCCGGGGCGGTCCGCACAGCCGCCAAGGCCGTGTCGGCGGCCCCGGTCGGCGACAGCGGGCGCTGACCTCTCATCGCAGCAGATGTGCGTGCCCAGCCCCGCGCTTCCCGGCAGGGGCCGCCGACACGGCCCTGAGGCGGCGGGCAGCGCTGTGACCGGGGCCACGGGGGCCTGAATTCCGGCGCGTCGCGGAAGACGCGCCCCTTGGGGCCTCTAGGGTGTCCGGGGAGCAGGCCCCGGACACTGTCCGTGTGACCCCCACGGGTGCCGGATTGGCTTTACCGCCGCTGGTGGGGGCAGGATGCTTCCCCAAGGACTTCGTCCAGGGGGCGCCCCCACAGGCGCGAGGGTCCGGACTTAAACGGACCCCGGGTCCTGGGCCTGACCGAGACCCTGGCAGCATCGGCTTCGCTGTTGCCCCACACGCGGCCCGACCGCGTGGCACGCCTCAACGGCAAGAAGAACACGGGAGTACAAAAATGAACCGCAGTGAGCTGGTGGCCGCGCTGGCCGACCGCGCCGAGGTGACCCGCAAGGACGCCGACGCCGTGCTGGCCGCGTTCGCCGAGACCGTCGGCGAGATCGTTGCCAAGGGCGACGAGAAGGTCACCATCCCCGGCTTCCTGACCTTCGAGCGCACCCACCGTGCCGCTCGCACCGCTCGTAACCCGCAGACCGGCGAGCCGATCAACATCCCGGCCGGTTACAGCGTCAAGGTCTCCGCGGGCTCGAAGCTCAAGGAAGCCGCCAAGGGCAAGTAAGGCCTCCGGCAAGCAGCGAGGGCGGTACCCGGAACTCTCCGGGTACCGCC
>NZ_JBHYTK010000243.1:0-8097 GCF_042749255.1 Streptomyces sp. NPDC059524
CTGACCGGACCCAGCGTGCTCGTCGACAGCGGCTGGGGGTGCGGGCGCGCCCCCCGGCCAGCCCCGGCCCCCGCCCCCGCCCCCCCGCCCGCCGACGCCCCCCCCGCACCCGGCGGCCCCCCCCCGCGCCCCCCCGGGGGGGGGGGGCCCCCAGCCCCCCCGCCCCCCCGTTTGTCATGTCCGTGCACGACTATTGACTCGTTTTCGAACTCGTCGGTAGCTTCAACTGTCAGCGCGCTGCAACCCCCTGTTCTCACACGGAACTTGGCCTGTGGGCCGAGCCGCATTCGAAGGAGTTCAGATGGCGTTCCGCGCGTTCGGCGGCCGTGTCGCGGCCGTGGCGGCCACGGCCGGCGCAGCCCTCGTCACCCTCGGCGGGCCGGCCCATGCCACCGGGCAGCCCCTCCCCTACGTCGCCCTCGGCGACAGCTACAGCGCCGCGTCCGGGGTGCTGCCCCTGGACCCCTCCGCGAGCCTCCTGTGCGCCCGGTCCACGGCGAACTACCCGCACGTGATCGCCGAGCGCACCGGCGCCGAGCTCAAGGACGTGACCTGCGGCGGCGCGCAGACCAAGGACTTCGCCGGGTCCCAGTACCCGGGTGTGGCCCCGCAGCTGGACGCGCTGTCGGACGACACCCGGCTGGTGACGCTGACCATCGGCGGCAACGACAACAACACGTTCATCAACACGATCCTGGCCTGCGCCTCCGCCGGGATCGCCACGGCCGGGCAGGGCGACCCGTGCCGCACGCTGTACGGCGACAGCTTCGCCAAGGACATCGACGGCAAGACGTACCCGGCGGTGAAGGCCGCGCTGGAGGCGGTGCGCAACAAGGCGCCGAAGGCGCGCGTCGCGGTGCTCGGCTACCCGTGGATCATGCCGGCGAAGGCCCAGGCGGGCTGCTTCCTGAAGATGCCGATCGCCTCCGGCGACGTCCCGTACGTGCGGGACATCCAGACACACCTCAACGACGCGGTGCGCCGCGCGGCCGCCGAGACCGGGTCCACCTACGTCGACCTGGGCACCGCGTCCGAGGGGCACGACGCGTGCCAGACCGCCGGCACCCGCTGGGTGGAGCCCGCGCTGTTCGGCACGAACTTCGTGCCCGTGCACCCCAACGCGCAGGGCGAGGCCGCGATGGCCGACCTGACCCTCGGCGCGCTGGGCCTGCGCTGACCTGAACGGCGCAGTCCGACAGGGACACGCCCCGGGGGCCTGCCTACGGTGGGGGCCCAGGGGCGTCCTGCCGATCTTCGTGGATCAGCCTGGGGCGTCCGGTGCGCGCTCTCGGCGTGCCGGGCGAAGGCCCTCGTAGCGGAGCTGCTCGGGTCTTCGGTCGGCACGGCGAGAGTCCCCTGCGGGACGTCACGCGCCCACGAAGACCGGCAGGACGCCCTCTGGGGGCGTGGAACGACGAGGTCGGAGGGTCCGTGGGCGGCGAGCGGCACACCAGGCGCAGGAAGACATGGCTCGCGGGAGCGGCGGCGCTCGCCCTCGCCGGGGCCGGCACGGCGGCCTGGGCGGTGGTGACGCCCGGCGAGGAGGCGCCCCGCACCGGTCCGCTGTCCGCCGCCGAGGTCCGCTCGGCCGCGACCGGGTTCCTGGACGCGTGGGCCGACGGGGACGCGGGGCGCGCCGCGTCCCGCACCGACGACGAGAAGGCCGCGAAGGCCGCGCTGCGCGACTACCTCGACTCGGCCCGCCTCTCCCCGGTGACGATCCGCCCCGGTGCGCCGCGCGGCACTCGCGTCCCCTACGCGGTGCGCGCGGAGTTCCGCTACGACGGGGCACGGGCGCCGCTCACGTACGAGGACGCGCTGACCGTAGTGCGGCGGGCCGGGGACGGGAAGGCGGTCGTGCGCTGGGCGCCGTCGGTGCTGCATCCCCGGCTGGACGCGGGCGAGCGGCTCTCGGTGCGGGACACCGGACCCGCCCCGGTGCGGGCGACGGACCGCGACGGCAGGACGCTGGACACCGGGGACTTCCCCTCGCTCGCGCCGGTGGTCGCCGGGCTCGGCCGCGCCTACGGCAAGGCCGCGGGCGGGCGGCCCGGTCTCGAACTGAGGGTGGTGCCGGAGGGCGGCGCGGGCGGGGACGCCGAGCCACCGGCCGGCGAGACGCTGCTCGAGGTCGCCGAGGGACGGCCCGGGAAGGTGCGGACCACGATCGATCCCACCGTGCAGAAGGCGGCCGAGGAGGAGGTCGCCAAGCGCTCCGACGCCTCGATCGTCGTCCTGAAGCCGTCGACCGGCGAGGTCCTCGCGGTCGCCAACTCCCGTACCGACGGGCCGAACACCGCGCTGGAGGGGCGGCTCGCGCCCGGCTCCACGATGAAGATGATCACGGCGTCGCTGCTCCTGGAGAAGAAGCTGGCGACGCCGGACGCCCCGCACCCCTGCCCTAAGAACGCCTCGTACGGCGGCTGGACCTTCCACAACGTGGACGACTTCGAGATCCCCGGCGGCACCTTCCGGGCCGACTTCGCGGCGTCGTGCAACACCGCCTTCATCACGCAGGCCGGCAAGCTCGCGGACGACGATCTGCCGCGCCAGGCCCGTGAGGTGTTCGGCATCGGCACCCGCTGGTCGGTCGGGGTCGACGCGTTCGACGGGTCGGTGCCGGTGCAGCACGCCGCGTCGAAGGCCGCCGCGCTGATCGGCCAGGGCGAGGTGCGGATGAACCCGCTGACGATGGCGTCGGTGATCTCCACGGCGCGCACCGGCACGTTCCGCCAGCCGTACCTCGTGGCGCCGTCCGTCGACCACCGCGAACTCGCGAAGGCCGCCCGCACGCTCGACCCCACCGCGCACCGCAGGCTGCGGGACCTGCTGCACACGACGGCGACATCCGGCTCGGCGTCCGGCGCCATGGCCGGGCTGTCCGGGGACATCGGCGCGAAGACCGGCTCGGCGGAGGTCGTCGGGCAGGAGGACCCCAACGGCTGGTTCGCCGCCTGGCACGGCGACCTCGCCGCGGCCGCCGTGATGCAGCGCGGCGGCCGGGGCGGCGAGTCCTCGGGACCGCTCGTGGCGGCCGTCCTGAAGGCGGTCGACAAGGGCGACGAGGGTGACGAGGGCGACGACTAGGGGTCTCCCGTCCGATCCGAACGCCGGCCCTAGTGCGGGACAGCGAAGAAGAGCACGGCGGCGAGGCCGAGCGCGCCGCACAGTGAGGCGGCCAGCGCGATGCTGACGCCCTTGGCCACGACCGCGGTCGTGTCACCCCCTTCCTGAACGCTGCGCCGCATCGCCCACACCGCCTCGGCGAGCAGGGCGACTCCCATGACTCCACTGAGCATCACCACTACATCGATCATGTGCTGATCGTCCGATGCAACCGCGCCGGTCGGCCGCAACCGGCGGGCGCGCCCCGCCCGGTTCCGACCGAACGGCCGCACGTCGGGGCCGCTTCCGTGTGCTCGTATGCTCGGAGGCGGCACGACGGATCGATCTTGGAGTGACACGGTGGCGCGACGGCCGACCCTCAAGGGGACCTGGGACCGCTTCGTGGCGTCCGACCCCGGCCTGCTGCGGCTGATGGCGGGACTGCGGACCGTCGCGGCGATCGGCCTCACGCTCGCCGTGCTCGCGATCATCGGCATGAGTGTGACGCAGATGGTCGTGGGCGCCATGACCGCGATGGTGAGCACGTTCGCGATCCGCGAGAAGACCGTCCGCGGCCAGGCCGTCACGCTCGCGCTCGGCCTGCCGGTCGCGCTCGTGGCGATATCCCTGGGCGCGGTCCTCAACCACCGGGTCGTCGCGGGCGACCTCTTCTTCATCGCGCTGATCTTCGGCGCGGTCTACTCCCGGCGCTTCGGCGACCGGGGCACCGCGCTCGGCCTGATCGGCTTCCAGGTCTACTTCGTGTCCCTGTTCGTCGGCGCGGGCACCGGCCAACTGCCGCCCCTGTACGGGGTCCTGGCCATCGCCTTCGCGTGCAGCGCGGCGGCCCGCTTCGCGCTGGTGCCGGAGACCCCGCAGCGGGTGCTCGGCCGGCTGCGCGAGGCGTTCCGGGCCCGGCTCGGCCAGCTGGTCACGGCGCAGACGCGGCTGCTGGACGCGCCTCCGGAGGAACTCGACGACGTCCTGGACGACCTGCGCCGGCACACGGCCCGGCTCCACGAGTCGGCCCTGATGATCCAGGGCCGACTGGAGGACGGCACGCGCGACGAGGCGGCGGCCGCGCTCGTCCAGCGCCGTGTCGCGGACGCGGAGGTCGCGGCCGAGCGCCTCGGAATGCTGCTCCTGAACGCCCGCAGCGCGGACCGTGCCGACACCCTGACCCTGCATCTGCCGGGCGCGCCCGTACCGGCCACCGGACGGCTGCTGCGCCGCGAGGACGAGGCGACGGCGACGCTGCGCCGCGATCTGGGCGCCCTGCACCTCATGGTGATCCGCCCCACGGAGTCCAACCGGGGCACGGCCGTCGCCCAGATCCGCAACCGTCTGCTCGGCTACCGCGACGAGGAGCGCATCCCGCCGGGCGCCACGCTCGCCGTGCAGGACGTGTTCCGCGGCATCGGTGAGGCGGCCCGCGCCGTGCTCGGTCTGCGGCTCGCGCTCGACGGGCCGCAGGACGAGTCGGACGACTCCCCGGCGACGACGCGTTCGCGCGAGGAGTTCGACGCGGAGGACGTGTCGATCTCGGTGGAGAAGGAGGTCGCCGAGGAGGCGGAGGAGGAGCCGTCGGGGCTGCGCCGCCCGACGACCCGCGCCGCGTTCCAGGTCGCGGTGGGCTCCTCGCTCGCCATCGTCGGCGGCGAGTTCCTGTCCACGCAGCGCTGGTACTGGGCGGTGCTCACCTGCTGGGTCGTGTTCCTCAACACGGCGTCCACCGGCGAGATCGTGGTCAAGGGCTACCGGCGGCTGCTCGGCACGGTGCTCGGTGTCGTCGCCGGTGTGGGGCTCGCGGGCGCGGTCGGCAACCACACGTGGATCGCGTTCGGCCTCGTCCTGCTCTGCGTGTTCGCCATGTTCTTCACCGCCCCGCTGTCGTACGCGCTGATGTCGTTCTTCGTGACGGCGATGCTCGGCCTGCTCTACACCCTGCTCAACACGTACAGCGTCGACGTGCTCGTACTGCGGATCGAGGAGACGGCGCTCGGCGCGGCCTGTGGCATCGTCGCCGCGATGCTGGTGCTTCCGGTGCGCACCGACAGCCGTACGGACGAGCAGTTGGCGACGGTCCTGGAGCGGCTCGGCGACGTGGTGGCGGGAGCGGTGGAGCAGCTCAGCGGCGGCCCCGCGGCCGATCTGCTCGACAAGGCGCGGGACCTGGACACGGCGCTCGACGACCTGCGGGCGTCCACCCAGCCGCTGACACATCCGATCACCCCGCTGCGCGAGCGCCGCCAGACGGCCCGCTATCTGGTGGCCCTCCTGGAGACGTCGGCGTACCACGCGCGTTCCCTCGCGGCGACGGCCGAGCTCGTGCCGTACAGCAAGCGGGTGGGAGCCGATCCCCGGCTCGGGCGGGCGGCGCGGCGCATCGCGCACAACATCGACGTACTGGTCGCGCACGTCACCGAGGCCGACAAGAGCGGCCGCGTGGAGTCGGGCGCGAGCATCGCGGCGATGCTGGAGACGGACGGTCTCGGCGTGCCCGCGGCGAACACCGTGACGTTCCGCGTGCTGCGGCACCTGCAGCGTCTCGACGAGGGCATCACGGGTCTGGCCAGGCCCCTCGACGTTCCCGTGCGCCCGCGTGCGTGACGGGAGTTGATGATTGACTGGCCCGAACACCCGTGCTTGAGGAGGCACTTCATGTCGGACCAGGGTTCCGGATACGCCGCCGCGTCTGAGCTGCGCAGCCGCATCGACACCACGACGCCGCACTCGGCCCGCTTCTGGAACTACTTCGTGGGCGGCAAGGACCACTACGAGGTGGACCGGGAGGTCGGCGACCAGATCAAGGAGATATTCCCCGGGCTCGTCGACGTGGCGCGCACCAGCCGGCACTTCCTGGGCCGCGTCGTGCGGCATCTGGCGGTCGAGCAGGGGGTGCGGCAGTTCCTGGACATCGGTACGGGGCTGCCGACCGGGGACAACACGCACCAGGTCGCCCAGAGCGTGGCCCCCGACGCCCGCATCGTGTACGTGGACAACGACCCGCTGGTCCTGACCCACGCGCGGGCGCTGCTGACCAGCACGCCCGAGGGTGCCACGGCGTACCTCGACGCGGACCTCTACGACCCGGCGACGATCCTCGAGGCGGCCGCCGGCACGCTCGACCTGTCGCGGCCGGTCGCGCTGATGATCCTCAACACGCTGGGCCACGTCGACCCGGTCGAGCGGGCGCAGGGACTGATCAAGGAGCTCATGGCCGGGCTCGCGCCGGGCAGCTTCCTGGCGGTCAGCGACGGCACGGCCACGAGCCCGGGCATGATCGCCGCGTCCGAGGCGTACAAGGACAGCGGCGCGGTGCCGTACCACGTGCGCTCGGTCGCGGAGCTCACCTCGCTGTTCGACGGTCTCGAACTGCTGGAGCCCGGCGTCGTGCGGGTCACGGACTGGCGGCCGGAGCCCGGCGCCGCGCCGGCCGCGGGACCGGCGGTCGACGCGTACGGCGGCGTGGCCCGCAAGGCCTGACGCCGGGCTCCGGCGACGGGGCTACTTCCCGGCCCACCGGCGGATCGTCGCGGTGGCGGCGTCCCGCTGGTCGGCCGGAAGGGCGGAGATCCGCGCGCCGTGGTTGGAGCCGGGCACGACATACTTGTACGAGTCGTGGGCGCTCGGGGTGAACTGCTCGGCGCTCCACGGGTCGTTCTGCCCGTACACGAAGAGCATGCGCCGCGAGTCGTTGCGCACCCACTTGTCGACGCCCTTGATCACTGTGCCGTCGTAGGTGGTGCGCATGCCCTCGGGCAGGACCGAGTTCGGCTCGTAGATGTCCGGGTAGTGGCGCACACCCTGGAGGTTCTTGAACTTGAGGCCGGCCCAGCCGAGCTGGGCGGCGGCCTGCCGGTAGTAGGGGCCGCTGCCGTTGGCGCCGAGGGTGGAGTCCTCGTAGACGGACAGGCCGTGGCCGAGGGACCACTGGTAGAGCTCGTCGTCGGAGACGGTCTTCGCGTCGGGAACGGTGGGGCAGTCGGCGGCGGTGCCGGACTGCCAGAAGTTCCACACCTGGTCCAGGACGGCGAACTCGTAGGCGCGGTCGGTGGTGCCGAGCGTCTCGGTGAAGGTGTAGCCCTCGTCCTTCGCGGTCTGCTCGAACTTGGGGAGCAGGGTGTCGCGGCGGGCGAGCATCTCTCTCTGCACGGCGGCGAGCGCGTCGCGGCACTGCTGGGTGCCGACGGACGTGAAGAAGCGCTCGTACGTGCTGTCGTCGTCGTTGTTCGCGTCGTTCGGGGCGACGTAGGCGACGACGCCGTCGTAGTCGCGCGGGTAGAAGCGGTAGTGGTAGGTCGCGGTCATGCCGCCCTTGGAGCCGCCGGTCGCGAGCCACTTGGAGGTCTTCTCGTACAGCGGCCGCACGGCCTGGACGACGGCGTGCTCGTCGGCGGCCTCCTGCTGGACGGTCATCTTGTTCCAGGGCGTGGCACCGGCGGGGACGGACGGCCCGAAGAAGCGGTGCTCCATGCTCAGCTGGTTGGCGTCGAGGAGCGCGGTGGGTTCGCGGGTCGACGAGGAGAGCCCGTAGCCGCCGGTGTAGAAGACGACGGGCCGGTCGGCGGACTTGTGCCAGAGGGTGAAGCGCTGCTGGAAGGTGCCGGCCGCCGGGTCGTCGTGGTCGACGGGCTGGGTGATCGACAGGGAGTAGAGCGGGAAGCCCTCCTTGTCCGTCACACCGGTGACGGACACGCCGGGTATCGCGCGCAGCCGCTCCTCGAAGGACCCGTCCGCGGCGGAGGCCGGTGCGGCGGTCGCGGCGAGGGCGCCGGCGGTCAGAGCGGCGGACAACAGCAGCGTGGGTACGGTGCGCAGGCGCACGGATGCCTCCCGGGTTGTGGGCACGACGAGTTGGATCACGATCGGTGAGCGTGACCTTAACGCGCCCGGGGCCGCCGGGAGTTGAGTGCGGGAAGTTACTGCTCGTTACTGTCCCGGCCCGGGGTGCGGGCGGGGCCGGGAACGCGCGGAGGCCGGGCCCCGCCG
>NZ_JBHYTK010000244.1:0-8022 GCF_042749255.1 Streptomyces sp. NPDC059524
GCCGACGAGGCTCCTGGCGCCCGCGTCGTTCCCGCACCGGCCGACTGCTAGGGTTGTCGATCGCGCGAGCGCCTCGCGGAAGACGCGCACCAGACCCGTAGAACGCCCATCACCCACACGCTGAGGTGCAGAAATGACCGACATCAAGGAGCTGCTCCTCAGCCGCATCCGTGATGTGCAGGACTACCCGGAGCCCGGGGTCCTCTTCAAGGACATCACCCCGCTGCTCGCCGACCCGGCGGCCTTCACGGCCCTGACCGACACGCTCGCCGAGCGCTGCGTCGCCGCCGGCGCCACCAAGGTCGTCGGCCTCGAGGCCCGCGGCTTCATCCTCGGCGCCCCCGTCGCCGTCCGCGCCGGCCTCGGCTTCATCCCCGTACGCAAGGCGGGCAAGCTCCCGGGGGCCACCCTCGCGCAGGCCTACGACCTCGAGTACGGCTCCGCCGAGATCGAGGTGCACGCCGAGGACCTGACCGCCGAGGACCGCGTCATGATCGTCGACGACGTGCTGGCCACCGGCGGCACCGCCGAGGCCGCCGTCCACCTGGTGCGCCGCGCGGGCGCCGAGGTCGCGGGCGTCTCCGTCCTCATGGAGCTGGGCTTCCTGCCGGGCCGCGAGCGGCTGGAGCCGGCCCTCGAGGGCGCCCCGCTCGACGCCCTGCTCGTGGTCTGACTCAGCGCTGAAACAGCAGGTCACAGCCGCACGGGCGGGCCCTGAGGAATCAGGTGCCCGCCCGCCGCGTTCTCGGGGTACGAAACTGTCCCACCGGCCGAATACGTTCGGTGGCCGCAGGATCGATACCATGGGCTCCCCGGGACCTGTACGGGGGACCCGTCGCGCACGAGGAGCGCCGTTGCCAGACGAGGCCAAGCCACTCACCGCCGCCAAGGCCGACCAGCAGGCAGCCCCGGCGGCCGCTTCCGGCGCGCCCGCGAAGAACGACCGGCCCGCGACGACCGCCAAGCCCGCACCGCCCGGCGGCAAGCCCGCGGCGGAGCAGCCCCGCTCGCAGCCCCCGGCCGACAAGCCACGCCCCGCGGCGAACCCGCCCGCGATCCGGCCCGCCGCGAACCCGCCGGCGCGCTCCGGCTCCTCCAACCGGGTCCGCGCCCGCCTCGCCCGTCTCGGCGTCCAGCGCTCCAACCCGTACAACCCGGTCCTCGAACCGCTGCTGCGGATCGTGCGGAGCAACGACCCGAAGATCGAGACGGCCACCCTGCGCCAGATCGAGCGTGCCTACCAGGTCGCCGAGCGCTGGCACCGCGGGCAGAAGCGCAAGAGCGGCGACCCGTACATCACGCACCCGCTCGCCGTCACGACGATCCTGGCCGAGCTGGGCATGGACCCGGCGACGCTCATGGCCGGGCTCCTCCACGACACCGTCGAGGACACCGAGTACGGCCTCGACACCCTCAAGCGCGACTTCGGCGACCAGGTCGCCCTCCTCGTCGACGGCGTCACCAAGCTCGACAAGGTCAAGTTCGGCGAGGCCGCGCAGGCGGAGACCGTCCGCAAGATGGTCGTCGCCATGGCGAAGGACCCCCGCGTCCTCGTCATCAAGCTCGCCGACCGCCTGCACAACATGCGCACGATGCGGTACCTCAAGCGCGAGAAGCAGGAGAAGAAGGCCCGCGAGACGCTGGAGATCTACGCTCCGCTGGCGCACCGCCTGGGCATGAACACCATCAAGTGGGAGCTGGAGGACCTCGCCTTCGCGATCCTCTACCCCAAGATGTACGACGAGATCGTGCGGCTCGTGGCCGAGCGCGCGCCCAAGCGCGACGAGTACCTGGCCATAGTGACCGACGAGGTGCAGTCTGACCTGCGCGCGGCCCGCATCAAGGCCACCGTCACCGGACGCCCGAAGCACTACTACAGCGTCTACCAGAAGATGATCGTGCGAGGCCGCGACTTCGCCGAGATCTACGACCTGGTGGGCATCCGCGTCCTCGTCGACACGGTCCGCGACTGCTACGCGGCACTGGGCACCGTCCACGCCCGCTGGAACCCGGTTCCGGGGCGGTTCAAGGACTACATCGCGATGCCCAAGTTCAACATGTACCAGTCGCTGCACACGACGGTCATCGGGCCCAACGGCAAGCCCGTCGAGCTCCAGATCCGTACGTTCGACATGCACCGCCGCGCCGAGTACGGCATCGCCGCGCACTGGAAGTACAAGCAGGAGGCCGTCGCGGGCGCCTCCAAGGTGCGCAGCGACCAGCCCCGGTCGACCGGCAAGGACGACCACCTCAACGACATGGCGTGGCTGCGCCAGTTGCTCGACTGGCAGAAGGAGACGGAGGACCCGGGGGAGTTCCTGGAGTCCCTGCGCTTCGACCTCTCGCGCAACGAGGTGTTCGTCTTCACCCCCAAGGGCGACGTCATAGCGCTGCCGGCCGGCGCCACCCCGGTGGACTTCGCGTACGCGGTCCACACGGAGGTCGGCCACCGGACCATAGGAGCGCGGGTCAACGGGCGGCTCGTGCCGCTCGAATCGACCCTGGACAACGGTGACCTGGTCGAGGTCTTCACCTCGAAGGCGTCCGGCGCCGGCCCGTCCCGTGACTGGCTCGGCTTCGTCAAGTCGCCGCGTGCGCGCAACAAGATCCGGGCCTGGTTCTCCAAGGAGCGCCGCGAGGAGGCCATCGAGCAGGGCAAGGACGCCATCGCGCGGGCCATGCGCAAGCAGAACCTGCCGATCCAGCGCATCCTCACCGGCGACTCCCTGGTCACCCTCGCGCACGAGATGCGCTACCCCGACATCTCCTCCCTGTACGCGGCGATCGGCGAGGGCCACGTCACCGCGCAGAGCGTCGTCCAGAAGCTCGTCCAGGCGCTGGGCGGCGAGGAGGCCGCCAACGAGGACATCGCCGAGACCGCGCCGCCGTCGCGGGGCCGCTCCAAGCGGCGGTCGAACGCGGACCCGGGTGTCGTGGTCAAGGGCGTCGACGACGTCTGGGTGAAGCTGGCCCGCTGCTGCACCCCGGTGCCGGGCGACCCCATCATCGGCTTCGTCACGCGCGGCAGCGGGGTCTCCGTCCACCGCAGCGACTGCGTCAACGTGGACTCGCTGTCCCGTGAGCCCGAGCGGATCCTCGAGGTCGAGTGGGCGCCCACCCAGTCCTCGGTCTTCCTGGTCGCCATCCAGGTGGAGGCCCTGGACCGCTCCCGCCTCCTGTCGGACGTCACCCGTGTCCTGTCGGACCAGCACGTCAACATCCTCTCGGCGGCCGTCCAGACCTCCCGCGACCGCGTCGCCACGTCCCGCTTCACCTTCGAGATGGGCGACCCGAAGCACCTGGGCCACGTCCTGAAGGCGGTACGAGGCGTAGAGGGCGTCTACGACGTCTACCGAGTGACCTCGGCCCGCCGCCCGTAATGCCGGGGCCTGGGAGGCCCTCCTGCAGGGGCCGGGCAGATCCGCCCCGTAAGGGGCGCGGGGAACTGCGCGAGAAGCCCCACCGGGGCGCAGGCGCGCGGCGGCGGGCAGGGAAGACGTGAGGGCGTGAAAAAGCGGGCCCGGGCTGTGAAAGCCCGGGCCGGTTTCATGTCCCGCTCAGCGGAGCGTCAGCCGCCGAACTCCTCGAGACCCTTCAGCGCGGAGTCGAGCAGCGCCTGGCGCCCGTCGAGCTCCCGCTGCAGCTTGTCCGCCTTCGCGTTGTTGCCCTGCGAACGCGCCTGCTCGACCTGCCCCTTGAGCTTGTCGACCGCCGCCTGCAGCTGGCCCGTGAGGCCCGCGGCACGCGCCCGCGCCTCCGGGTTCGTACGACGCCACTCGGCCTCCTCGGCCTCCTGGATCGCACGCTCCACGGCCTGCATCCGGCCCTCGACCTTCGGCCGGGCGTCGCGCGGCACGTGGCCGATGGCCTCCCAGCGCTCGTTGATCGAGCGGAAGCCGGCGCGGGCCGCCTTCAGGTCCTGGATCGGGAGCAGCTTCTCGGCCTCACCGGCCAGCTCCTCCTTGAGCTTCAGGTTCTCGCCCTGCTCGGCGTCCCGCTCGGCGAACACGGAGCTGCGCGCCGCGAAGAACACGTCCTGCGCCCCGCGGAAGCGGTTCCACAGATCGTCCTCGTGCTCGCGCTGCGCCCGCCCGGCAGCCTTCCAGTCCGCCATCAGCTCGCGGTAACGGGCCGCCGTGGCACCCCAGTCCGTCGAGTTCGACAGCGCCTCGGCCTCGGCGACCAGCTGCTCCTTGGCCTTGCGGGCCTCCTCGCGCTGCGCGTCGAGCGACGCGAAGTGCGCCTTGCGGCGCTTCGAGAACGCCGAGCGCGCGTGCGAGAAGCGGTGCCACAGCTCGTCGTCCGTCTTGCGGTCGAGCCGCGGCAGCCCCTTCCACGTGTCCACCAGGGCCCGCAGCCGCTCACCGGCGGCCCGCCACTGCTCGGACTGCGCCAGCTCCTCCGCCTCGGTGACCAGCGCCTCCTTGGCGTGCCGGGCCTCGTCGGACTGCTTGGCCTTCTGCGCCTTGCGCTTCTCGCGCTGCGACTCGACGCTCTCCACCAGCTTGTCGAGCCGCTTGGCGAGCGCGTCCAGGTCACCGATGGCGTGCGCCTCCGTGACCTGGGCCCGCAGGTGCTCGATCGCCGTCATCGCGTCCTTGGCCGACAGGTCCGTCGTCTGCACCCGGCGCTCGAGGAGCCCGATCTCGACGACGAGACCGTCGTACTTGCGCTTGAAGTAGGCCAGGGCCTCGTCAGGGGATCCTGCCTGCCACGAACCGACCACTCGCTCACTGCCGTCGGCCGAACGCACGTACACGGTCCCCGTCTCGTCGACGCGGCCCCACGGGTCGCTGCTCACAGCGCCTCCTCCACATGATGCCTGCGGGGGCTCATCGGCCCCCGGGCATCGTCCACAGTTTCGTCACGGCCAACATAGGCGACCGGCGGGGCGGCTGTCCGCATCCCGCGCGACCGAAATTTGTCGGTCGGCAGGTCAGGACTTGGTGACCGTCCCCTTGTCGATCACCACCGTCGCGTTCGGCGCCGTGTTGCCCGTCTGCGGGTCCTGGGGCTGGGCGCCGGCCTTCGCGATCTTGTCCAGGACCTTGAGGCCGGAGTCGGAGATCGTGCCGAACGGGGTGTAGGTGGCCGGAAGCTTGCTGTCCTTGTAGACGAGGAAGAACTGGCTGCCGCCGGAGTGCTTCTGGCCCGTGTTCGCCATCGCGACCGTGCCGGCCGGGTACGTGTACAGCTGCGTACCCTGCATCTTCTCCGCCTTCTTGAGCGAGGCGTCCTTCAGGTTCTCGTCCGGGATCGTGTACCCGGGGCCGCCCTGGCCGGTGCCCGTCGGGTCGCCGCACTGCAGGACGTAGATGCCCTCGGTGGTCAGGCGGTGGCACTTGGTGTGGTCGAGGAAGCCCTTGTCCGCCAGGAACTTGAACGAGTTCACCGTGTGCGGGGCGGCCTTCGTCTTCAGCGCGATGTCGATGTCGCCGCAGGTGGTCGCCAGCTTCATCGAGTAGTCCGCGGCCTGGTCGACGGTGAGCGCAGGCTCCTTCTTCCAGGTCTCCTTCTTCACCTTGCCCGCGGCCGGCTTCTCGCACGGGTCCGGGGCCTTCGACGCCGACGGGCTCGCGCTCGGGTCGGCGGCGGCCGAGTCCTTCTTGTCGTCGCTCTTGAACGCCCCGGCGGCGTACGCGGCGCCCGAGCCGAGGACGGCGACCGCGAGCACGGAGGCGATCACGATGTTGCGGGTGCGGGCCTTGCGGCGGGCGGCCTCGCGCCGCTGCTGCTGGCGCAGGAACTTCTCCCGGGCGAGCTGACGCTGCCGCTGATCCTTGCTGACCACCGGGTGTTCTCCTCGTACGTCTCGTGACCTTGGTTTCGGGCCGTCGGTTGGTGCCCCGTACCGTATATGGGTTCGCTGTGGAAACGGCAGCGCCGGTAGGCTCTGATCTGCCGCATTCCGCCGCCACGACGACCGTGACGGCTGTGACGACGACATACGAAGGACGATCGTGCTGATTGCCGGGTTCCCCGCCGGGGCCTGGGGCACCAACTGTTACCTGGTTGCCCCCGCCGCGGGTGAGGAGTGCGTGATCATCGACCCCGGCCACCAGGCCACCGAGGGCGTCGAGGAAGCGCTGAAGAAGCACCGGCTCAAGCCGGTCGCCGTCATCCTCACGCACGGACACATCGACCATGTCGCCTCGGTCGTCCCCGTGTGCGGAGCGCACGACGTGCCCGCGTGGATCCACCCCTCGGACCGCTACATGATGAGCGACCCGGAGAAGGGCATCGGCCGCTCCATCGGCACCCAGCTGATGGGCGAGCTGACCGTGGGGGAGCCAGACGACGTGCGGGAGCTGACCGACGGCACCCGGCTGAAGCTGGCCGGACTCGACTTCTCCGTCGCGCACGCGCCCGGCCATACCAAGGGGTCGGTGGCCTTCCAGATGCCCGAGACCGCGGACATCCCGTCCGTCTTCTTCTCGGGCGATCTGCTCTTCGCCGGCTCCATCGGACGCACCGACCTTCCCGGTGGCTCCATGGACGACATGCTCGAATCGCTGGCCCGTGTGTGCCTGCCGCTCGACGACTCGACCGTGGTCCTCTCCGGGCACGGCTCCCAGACCACCATCGGCCAGGAGCGCGCCACCAACCCGTATCTGCGGCAGGTGGCCGCCGGCCAGGGATCCTCCACCCAGGCTCCCCGACGAGGAATGTGACGAGAAGACTCCCGTGAGCACCTTCCAGGCCCCCAAGGGCACGTACGACCTTCTTCCCCCGGACTCCGCCACCTACCTGGCGGTGCGCGAGGCGATCTCCACGCCGCTGCGCAACTCCGGCTACGGCTACATCGAGACGCCCGGCTTCGAGAACGTCGAGCTGTTCGCGCGCGGTGTCGGCGAGTCCACCGACATCGTCACCAAGGAGATGTACGCCTTCGAGACCAAGGGCGGCGACAGGCTCGCCCTGCGCCCCGAGGGCACCGCCTCCGTGCTGCGCGCCGCCCTGGAGGCCAACCTCCACAAGGCGGGCAACCTCCCGGTCAAGCTCTGGTACTCGGGCTCGTACTACCGCTACGAGCGCCCCCAGAAGGGCCGCTACCGCCACTTCTCGCAGGTCGGCGCCGAGGCGATCGGTGCCGAGGACCCGGCGCTCGACGCCGAGCTGATCATCCTGGCCGACCAGGCGTACCGCTCCCTGGGCCTCAGGAACTTCCGCATCCTGCTGAACTCGCTGGGCGACAAGGAGTGCCGCCCCGTGTACCGGGAGGCGCTGCAGACGTTCCTGCGCGGCCTCGACCTCGACGAGGACACCCTGCGCCGCGCCGAGATCAACCCGCTGCGCGTCCTCGACGACAAGCGGCCCGACGTCCAGAAGCAGCTCACGGACGCCCCGCTGCTGCGCGACTACCTGTGCGACGCCTGCAAGGCGTACCACGAGCAGGTGCGCGAGCTGCTCGTCGCCGAGGGCGTCCCCTTCGAGGACGACGCCAAGCTGGTCCGCGGGCTGGACTACTACACCCGTACGACCTTCGAGTTCGTCCACGACGGTCTCGGCTCGCAGTCCGCGGTGGGCGGCGGCGGCCGCTACGACGGGCTCTCCGAGATGATCGGCGGCCCCTCGCTGCCGTCCGTCGGCTGGGCGCTCGGCGTCGACCGCACGGTGCTCGCCCTGGAGGCGGAGGGCGTGGAGCTGAAGCTCCCGTCGACCACCAGCGTGTTCGCGGTGCCGCTCGGCGACGAGGCGCGGCGCGTGCTCTTCTCCAAGGTGACGGAGCTGCGGCGGGCCGGGATCTCGGCCGACTTCTCCTTCGGGGGCAAGGGCCTCAAGGGCGCGATGAAGAACGCGAACCGGTCGGGCGCGCGGTTCGCCGTCGTCGCCGGCGAGCGTGATCTCGCCGAGGGCGTCGTGCAGCTCAAGGACATGGAGTCCGGCGAGCAGGAGGCGGTCGCCGTCGACCAGATCGTGGACGTGCTCCGCGCCCGTCTGGCCTGAGCCCGGGCGCCCCGGTGGCGCAGGGGCGCCCGACCGACGCCAACCGGGGGGCCCCCTATTTGTGTGAGAACGTGG
>NZ_JBHYTK010000245.1:0-7733 GCF_042749255.1 Streptomyces sp. NPDC059524
GCTCCCCCACGAGCGGACGCGCCCGCGGCTTTCTCGTGCCCGGCCGCGCCCGGAAACGGCCCCGCGCCGCTGGCCGAACTGGGCAAAAAGCCGCAATATGCTCGCCCGCATGGGAGCAGCCGTCACGACAAGCACACCCGCCTCGCGCCGCGCCGCGGGCTTCACGGTCTGGTATCTCCGGGTCGTCACGTTCATCAACCTGCTGAGCGCGGTCTGGGTCTCGTTCGGGCAGGACCTGCGCCGCCACAACGAGGAGAACTACTTCACCCCGTACCTGCTGGCGGCCGGCTTCTCCTCCGCGCTCGTGGCCGCGTTCCTCGCCGTCACGATGCGTCGCCGCAAGCGGGCCGCGTGGATCCTCAACCTGGTGCTGAGCGGCCTGTTCCTCGTGCTGTTCGCCCTGGTGATGTTCTTCCCCGAGGTGCGCGGGCACGCCCAGAACTGGATCTCGCTCGTGCTGACCGCCCTGTTCGTGGCGGCGCTGATCGTCGGGCGGCGCGAGTTCTACGCGAAGGGCGACCGCTCGAACCCGAAACTGGCGGCGGTCGTCGCGGTCGGCGGGCTGCTGGTCACCTCCCTCTTCGCCACGTTCCTGGTGACGGTCACCAACCAAGCCCACGACGAGCACCGTTCGACGTTCCTGGAGCGCTGGCGCTACGGCACCCTGCGCATGCTGTCGGTCGCCTCGAACGACGCGCACTACGCCGGGATCTCCACCCCGAACTGGGTCAACGTCGTCATCAACATCCTGTCCACGGCCCTGCTGATCGCCGTCGTCTACGCCGCGTTCCGCTCCCGCCGCGCCGTCGACCCCCTCTCCCCCGAGGACGAGTCCAGGCTGCGGGTGCTGCTCGACAAGGACGGCGAGCGCGACTCGCTGGGCTACTTCGCGCTGCGCCGCGAGAAGAGCGTCGTGTGGTCGCCGACCGGCAAGGCCGCCGTCACCTACCGAGTCGTCAGCGGCGTCTCCCTCGCCTCCGGCGACCCCATCGGTGACCCCGAGGCGTGGCCCGGCGCGATCGAGCCCTGGCTCGCCGAGGCGCGGGCGCACGGCTGGCTCCCGGCGGTGATGGGCGCGAGCGAGGAGGCCGGCACGATCTACGCCCGGCACGGTCTCGACGCCCTGGAGCTCGGCGACGAAGCCATCGTGGAGACCAAGGAGTTCACCCTCGACGGCCGGGCCATGCGCACCGTCCGCCAGGCCTTCAACCGGGTCAAGCGGGCCGGCTACACGGTCCGCATCCGGCGCCACGAGGACATCCCCGAGGCGGAGATGGAGCGGCTCCTGAAGCGGGCGGACGACTGGCGCGACGGCGCCACCGAGCGCGGCTTCTCGATGGCGCTCGGCCGGCTCGGCGACCCGCACGACGGGCAGTGCGTGATGCTCGAATGCTCCGACGGGGAGGGCGAGTTGCGCGCCATGCTGTCGTTCGTGCCGTGGGGGCCGAACGGGCTCTCCCTCGATCTGATGCGCCGTGACCGGGACGCGGAGAACGGCCTGATGGAGTTCATGGTCATCGAACTCCTGCAGCGTGCCACGGAGATCGGGATCACACAGGTGTCGCTGAACTTCGCGATGTTCCGTTCCGTCTTCGAGCGTGGCTCGCGACTCGGCGCGGGCCCGGTGCTGCGCCTGTGGCGCTCGCTGCTCAGCTTCTTCTCGCGGTGGTGGCAGATCGAATCGCTGTACCGGGCCAACGCCAAGTACCGGCCCATCTGGGAACCCCGCTTCCTGCTCTTCGAGAAGAGCGCCGACCTGCCGCGCATCGGCATCGCGTCGGCCCGCGCCGAGGGATTCCTCGAGGTGCCGGGCCTGCCCTCGTGGCTGCGCCGCAGGCGGCTGGAGCACCACTGATGACCGCGGTGCGCCGCTGGGCGCACCGCGAATGGGGCCCGCTCCTGAGCACCGTGCGGGGCGCTCTCGTGGCGCGCCGGTGGCGGGCGGTCCCGATGACGCTCGCCGCGGTGTGCCTGACGGCCGCGTGCCAGTACGTGCAGAACCGGCCCTGGGGCTACGGGTTCGTACAGGACGTCGGCGCGGTGCGGGCCGCCGACCCGTGGTGGCTGGCCCTGCTGCGCACCCCGCTCTCCCTGTTCGTCCCGGCCCTCGACCTGCCGGTGTGGGGCGCGCTGGGCCAGGTCCTGGTGGTGTTCGGCGTCGCGGAGATCTGCCTGGGCCGGCCCCGCACCCTCGTCATCGCCTACGTCGCCACGCTCACCGGCACCCTGTACGCGCGGCTCGGCGTCGCGCTCGGCCCCGGCAGCCCGTTCGGCCTGCCCGCCTCGGACGCGCGGGTCGTCGACACGGGCCCGTCGGCGGCGGTCGTCGGGCTCGCCGTGTACGTGTGCGTGCGTTACGGAGCCCGGTGGACGGCCGCCTGTGTCGTCGTTGCGATGGGGGTCGAGTGCGCGCTCAAGCCCAATCTCGCGGGCAAGGAGCATCTCGCCGCGATCGCCGCCGTGCTCCTGCTGTGCGCGGCGCGGGCGCGGGCGCGGGCGCGGCGTCAGGACGGAGGCGGCTTGCGCTCCGGGTCCGGGGTACCCCCGATCAGGTTCTGGAAGCCGCGGTCGAAGCGGGACCAGCGGCGCTCGTGCCGATAGGCCCGCAGTCCGGCCCGGGCGCGGGCGCGGGGCCGCTTCCGGTACCAGCGGCGCGCCCAGTACGAGCCGGGCCGCGCCAGGCGCAGCGCCCCGAACCAGGCGACGAACGGCACGAGCACGCCGATGACCGCGAGCCGCGGCTTGCCCTTGAGCAGCGTGATGAACACGAACGTGAAGTTGATGAACAGCGTCGACACGAGGGAGACCCGGTCGTTCTGCTCCTGGTCCGTCATGTCGTTGACGCCGAGCGGCGAGAAGCCGCCGATCACCAGCAGGCCGAGGGCCGAGGCGAGCACCACGACCTCGACGCTGCGCCGCCCCTGCTCGCTCCAGTAGACGTCCTGGAGATGCAGGATCAGGGCGAACTCGTCGAGCACGAGGCCCGCGCCGATCCCGAAGACGACCGCGCAGACGGACGCGGCGAGTCCGTGCCGGCCGCTGCCGACCGCGCCGAACCCGCCGACGACGGTGAGCACGACCCCGGGGACCACGTGGTGGATGTGCACCCCGCCCGGCGTGATGTTCCGGAACGGGCCGCGGCCGGCCCGGATCATCCGGGTGATGGTGCGGGTGATCAGGAACGTCGCCATGAAGGACAGCAGCGCGAGCAGCAGCGGGAGTTTGCCCGGCTCCGTGATGTTCCGGTACCACCAGTCGCCCATGGGCCCATCCTGCCGCCGGGCCCCGGGCGCCGCCCGCCCTCGACGACTGTCCGGGTAACCTCCCCCGGTGTCCGATGTGAACTCCCGCGCCTCCCTGCCCGACGGCATACGTTTCGCCTTCGGCACGCTCACGGTGCTGCCCGTCACCGTCACCCGCTGGGACCGGGAAGCGGCCCGCACGGGCATGCTGTGCGCGCCGCTCGCCGGTCTCGTCGTGGGCCTTTGCGCGGCCGCGCTCGGCGGGGCGCTGACCCTGCTCGGCGCGGGCCCGCTGCTCGCCGCGGTCGCCTCCGTCGCGGTGCCCGCCGCGCTCACCCGGGGGCTGCACCTGGACGGGCTCGCGGACGTCGCCGACGGGCTCGGCAGCGGGAAGCCCGCCGAGGACGCGCTGCGCATCATGAAGCAGTCGGACATCGGCCCGTTCGGCGTCGTCACCCTCGTGCTCGTGCTGTTCGCCCAGGTGGCCGTCCTGGCCCAGCTCTACGGCGAGTCCTGGGCGCGGGGCGCGATCGCGGCCGCCGTCGCCGCGGTGACCGCCCGCCTCGCCCTCACCCTCGCCTCCCGCGCCGGGGTCCCGCCGGCCCGCCCCGAAGGGCTCGGCGCCGCGGTCGCCGGCACGGTCGGGCCCCGGGCCGCACTGCTGGCGGGCGTGGCCGTGGTCGGGGTGACGGCGGGCGTCTCCCTGCCGGGGGCGGTCGCCGTCGTCCTGGGATGCGGCGCGGCGGAGCTGCTGCTGCGCCGGTGCGTGCGGCGGTTCGGAGGGGTGACGGGGGATGTCTTCGGGGCGCTGGCCGAGGTCGCGGCGACGGCCGCTCTGATAGCACTTGCGCTGTAAGTGCACCCTCCGCGGGTCACATGGTGAGACACCGGCGTAGGCTCGCCTGCGGGCCACCCGACCCCGACAACGAAAGAGGGACCTCACCACCGTGACTGCTCTGACTCTCAGCACCGCTACGGCCACCGGCCTCCGCGCCGACGCGCTCGTCGTCGGTGTCGCGAAGGGCGACAAGGGCCCGGTCGTCGCGCCGGGCGCCGAGGCCGTGGACCAGGCGTTCGACGGAAAGCTCGCTTCCGTCCTGGAGACCCTGGGTGCCTCCGGCGCCGAGGGCGAGGTGACCAAGCTCCCCGCGCCGTCCGGCGTCAAGGCTCCGGTCGTGCTGGCGGTCGGTCTCGGTGCCCTGCCCGAGAAGGACGACGTGTTCGCCGCCGAGACCCTGCGGCGTGCCGCCGGTGTCGCGGCCCGCGCCCTGGCCGGTTCGAAGAAGGCCGCGCTCGCCCTCCCCGTCGAGGACGCCGAGGACGCCGGTGCGATCGCGGAGGGCGCGCTGCTCGGCGCGTACTCCTTCGACGCCTACAAGGAGTCCGCCAAGGACGCGAAGAAGAACGGCAAGGCGCCGCTCGCCGAGGTCGCGATCCTCGGCGGCAAGCCGCGCGACAAGGCCTACAAGGCCGCCGTCGAGCGCGCCGTCGCGCTGGGCGAGGAGCTCAACCGCGCCCGCGACCTGGTCAACACCCCGCCGAACGACCTGAACCCGGAGGCCTTCGCCGCCGTCGCCCAGGCCGCGGCCAAGGAGCACGGCATCAAGGTGCAGGTGCTCGACGAGAAGGCGCTCATCAAGGGCGGCTACGGCGGCATCCTCGGCGTCGGCGCCGGTTCCGCCTCGACGCCGCGCCTGGTGAAGCTGTCGTACACGAGCTCCAAGGCGGACAAGCACCTCGCGTTCGTCGGCAAGGGCATCACGTACGACTCGGGCGGCATCTCCCTGAAGCCTGCCGGGCACAACGAGACGATGAAGTGCGACATGGCCGGTGCCGCCGCCGTGTTCGCCGCCGTCGTCACGGCCGCCCGCCTCAAGCTCGACGTCAACGTGACGGGCTGGCTGGCCCTCGCCGAGAACATGCCGTCTGGCTCCGCCACCCGCCCCGGCGACGTGCTGCGCATGTACTCGGGCAAGACGGTCGAGGTCCTCAACACGGACGCCGAGGGCCGCCTGGTCCTGGCCGACGCGATCGCCAAGGCCTCCGAGGAGAACCCGGACGCGATCGTCGACGTGGCGACGCTGACCGGCGCGATGATGCTGGCGCTCGGCAACCGCACGTTCGGCATCATGGCCAACGACGACGCTTTCCGTACGTCGATCCACGAGGTCGCCGAGGAGACGGGCGAGCCGGCCTGGCCGATGCCGCTGCCGGCCGACCTGAAGAAGGGCATGGAGTCCTCCACCGCCGACATCGCCAACATGGGCGAGCGGATGGGCGGCGGTCTCGTCGCCGGTCTGTTCCTCCAGGAGTTCGTCGGCGAGGGCATCACGTGGGCCCACCTCGACATCGCGGGCCCGGCCTTCAACGAGGCCGCCCCGTTCGGCTACACGCCGAAGGGCGGCACGGGTTCGGCGGTGCGCACGCTGGTCCGTCTCGCGGAGCGCACGGCGGCCGGCGACCTCGGCTGAGTCCGGCTTCTTCGCAGGTGACCGACGTGTTCGGCCCCGGGTGCACCCGCACCCGGGGCCGTTCGCTTTCGACGAAATCCGTAGGTTCCTCCGAGCCCGGCACGGTCGATTCGGGTGTAACCGCCGTCTCAGACCCCGGCCCGACGTCCCGCACTCCTTCGACAAGTGCGAGGATGGGTGCCGGCAGGACAGGGCCCCCACCCGAGGGCCGAAGCAAAGAGCGGCCGGACACCAGCCGCCGCCCGGTCACTGGAGACCGGCGTACGGCGCACATGCATGGAGGACGTGACGTGGCGAACGACGCCAGCACCGTTTTCGACCTAGTGATCCTCGGCGGTGGCAGTGGCGGCTACGCCGCGGCCCTGCGCGGAGCGCAGCTGGGTCTCGATGTCGCCCTGATCGAGAAGAACAAGGTCGGCGGCACCTGCCTGCACGTCGGCTGCATCCCCACCAAGGCGCTGCTGCACGCCGGTGAGATCGCCGACCAGGCTCGCGAGTCCGAGCAGTTCGGCGTGAAGGCGACCTTCGAGGGCATCGACATGCCCGCCGTCCAGAAGTACAAGGACGAGGTCATCTCGGGCCTGTACAAGGGCCTGCAGGGGCTGATCGCCTCCCGCAAGGTCACGTACATCGAGGGCGAGGGCCGGCTGTCCTCCCCGACGTCGGTCGACGTCAACGGACAGCGCATCCAGGGCCGCCACGTGCTGCTCGCGACCGGCTCCGTGCCGAAGTCGCTGCCGGGCCTGGAGATCGACGGCAACCGGATCATCTCCTCGGACCACGCGCTGACCCTGGACCGCGTCCCGCAGTCCGCGATCATCCTGGGCGGCGGCGTCATCGGCGTCGAGTTCGCCTCGGCGTGGAAGTCCTTCGGCACCGACGTCACGGTCGTCGAGGGCCTCAAGCACCTCGTCCCGGTCGAGGACGAGAACAGCTCGAAGCTTCTCGAGCGCGCGTTCCGCAAGCGCGGCATCAAGTTCAACCTCGGCACCTTCTTCGAGAAGGCCGAGTACACGCAGGACGGCGTCCGCGTGACCCTCGCCGACGGCAAGACCTTCGAGGCCGAGGTCCTCCTGGTCGCCATCGGCCGCGGCCCGGTCTCGGCCGGTCTCGGCTACGAGGAGCAGGGCGTCGCGATGGACCGCGGCTACGTCCTGGTCGACGAGTACATGCAGACCAACGTGCCGACCATCTCGGCCGTCGGTGACCTCGTCCCGACCCTCCAGCTCGCGCACGTCGGCTTCGCCGAGGGCATCCTGGTGGCGGAGCGTCTGGCCGGCATCAAGACCGTTCCGATCGACTACGACGGTGTGCCGCGTGTGACGTACTGCCACCCGGAGGTCGCCTCCGTCGGCATCACCGAGGCCAAGGCCAAGGAGATCTACGGCGCGGACAAGGTCGTCGCTCTGAAGTACAACCTGGCGGGCAACGGCAAGTCCAAGATCCTGAAGACCGCGGGCGAGATCAAGCTCGTCCAGGTCAAGGACGGTGCCGTGGTCGGCGTCCACATGGTCGGCGACCGGATGGGCGAGCAGGTCGGCGAGGCCCAGCTGATCTACAACTGGGAAGCGCTGCCGGCCGAGGTCGCCCAGCTCATCCACGCCCACCCGACCCAGAACGAGGCGCTCGGCGAGGCCCACCTGGCCCTCGCGGGCAAGCCGCTGCACTCGCACGACTGACCTCGTTCCCGCCTGTCGCACTGTCGCATGGGCGCGACGACCGACCCCACAGACTTCCGCACTGCGTTGCCGCGCATTGCACATTCGTAAGGAGCAACAGAAACCATGGCGGTTTCCGTATCCCTTCCGGCGCTCGGTGAGAGCGTCACCGAGGGCACTGTCACCCGCTGGCTGAAGGCCGAGGGCGAGCGCGTCGAGGTCGACGAGCCGCTGCTCGAGGTCTCGACCGACAAGGTGGACACCGAGATCCCCTCGCCGGCCGCCGGCATCCTGGCCTCCATCAAGGTCGCCGAGGACGAGACGGTCGAGGTCGGCGCCGAGCTGGCCGTCATCGACGACGG
>NZ_JBHYTK010000246.1:0-7675 GCF_042749255.1 Streptomyces sp. NPDC059524
GCCCCCACCCGACCTCTCCGGTCGCGTGGGGGCCGCCGCCGTTCTCCGTGCGGGTCAGCCCGCGCGCTTCTCCAGCTGGAACGCCTCGTTGCCGAGGCCGATCCGGGCGTGCGCCTGCGGGTTGCGGGCGCGCAGCACCAGGCTGTACGCCACGCCGGCGAGGGCCGCGAGCACGATGACGCCGGGCAGGATCCAGGTCAGCGCGGAGCCGGGCGCGGAGGCCAGGAGCACGTCGAAGTCCTTGACCGTGTAGCCGGCGATGACGAGCAGCGCGAGAGCGGCGAGGCCGGAGGCGAGCAGCCGCCAGATCTGGGCGCCGGCCGCGCCGCGACGCACGAAGAAGACGATGACGGCGAGGGAGGCGGTGGCCATCAGCACGATGACGCCGAGCGCGCCCACGTTGCCGCCCCAGGTGAACAGGCGCAGGACCGGCGCGGTCGGGTCGCCGGCGGGGCCCGAGTCGGTGACGGCGAAGACGAGGACGACGACGAGGGAGATCACGGACTGCAGCACGGAGCCGGTGCCGGGCGCGCCGCTCGCGCTGTTGGTGCGGCCGAAGCGGGCGGGCAGCAGGCCCTCGCGGCCCATCGCGAAGGCGTACCGGGCGACCACGTTGTGGAAGCTGAGCAGCGCCGCGAACATGCCGGTCACGAACAGCACGTGCACGACGTCCGTGAAGGTGCCGCCGAGCCGGTCCTCGGTGAGTCCGAACAGCAGGCCCGCGGACTGCTTGCGGGCCTCGCCGACGATCGCGCCGGGGCCGGTGGCCACGGTCAGCGCCCAGGCGCTGAAGGCGAAGAACAGGGCGACGCCGCCGACGGCCAGGAACATGACGCGGGGCACGAGGATGTGCGGGCGGCTGGTCTCCTCCGCATAGACCGGGGCCTGCTCGAAGCCGGTGAAGGCCGCGATGCAGAAGCACAGGGCGGTGCCGAGGCCGACGCCGGAGAGGGTGCCCGGGTCGAAGGCGTCCAGGGACAGGCCCTGGCTGCCCGGGTCACTGATGGCGGCGATGTCGAAGACGACCACGACGGCCACCTCGACGAGCAGCAGCACGCCGAGCACCTTGGCGTTCACGTCGATCTTCAGCAGTCCGAGCACGGCGACCGCGACGACGGCCAGGAGCGCCGGGATCCACCAGGCGATCTCCAGGTCGAGGAACTGCTGGGCGAGCCCGGAGACCTCGAAGCCGAACATGCCGTAGATGCCGACCTGCAGCGCGCTGTAGGCGACGAGCGCGACCAGGGCCGCGGCGGCGCCGGCGGTCGGGCCGAGCCCGCGCGCGATGTACGCGTAGAAGGCGCCGGCGTTGTGCACGTGCCGGCTCATCTCCGCGTAGCCGACGCTGAACAGGGTCAGGACGACGCCGAGGATCAGGAAGAGCAGCGGCATGCCGACGACGCCCATCACCGCGAACGTCGTGGGCATGACACCCGCGACGACCATCAGGGGGCCGGTCGCGGCGAGCACGGAGAGCAGCAGCCCCGCCGTGCCGAGCCGCCCGGCCCGCAGGGCGCTCTCCTCGCCTATGAACGTGCTGATGCCCGGCTCCGCCGTGCTCTCGGCCGTTCTGTCGCTCGTGGTCATCGGGGGGTGTCCCTTCACGGTGGGTCGTGGTCGACGGCTACGCCGTGCCGAGCGCGGCACTGCGCGCGGCACGGAACGCTTCGTACGGGTCCCGGTCGGGGTAGGACCAGGGCTCCGGTGTGACGTGCGGTCCGATGCGGTGGAACAGGGCGGCGGCCTCGGCGGGGCGGCCCTCGCAGTACTTGGCGTGGGCGAGGAAGTTGAGGTCGACGCGGTCGCGCGGACGAGCGGCGCCGGTGGGGGTCTCGCCCCACTCCAGCCACCAGTCGAAGGCGGCCTTCATGACGACGCGGGCCCGGCGGCCGGTCCAGTGGCCCGAGGCCTTGGGGTCGGCGGGCTCGGTGCCCGCCTTCGCGAGGACCCGGTAGCGCTCGGCGTGGGCGACGACGGGCAGGACGGCGAGCGGCGAGGAGGGCGGGGCCTGCTCGGCGGCCCAGGCGGCGAAGTCGTAGACCTCGTGCAGCGGGTCCTGGCCCGCGGCGGCACGGCGCTCGGCGAGCCGGGCGACCATGAGGTGGTGGGCGTGGTGGTGGCCGGGGTGCCGGTGGCGGACCTCGTCGAAGAGCCGCACGACGTCCTCCTCTCGGCCCAACTCGCGCTCCAGGAGGAGCAGTCCGAGCCAGGGCGTGGGATCGGCGGGGACCAGGGCGGCGGCGTCGAGGCAGCCGTCGCGGATCTTGTCCGGACGGGCCTTGCCGGCGAGCGCCCGGTGGACGCCGGCGCAGGCGAGCAGGACGGCGGCGTCCGTCGACTCCGGTTCGACCAGGAGCCAGTCGCGGACCCAGGCGGTGGTGGTGGGCTCCTGGGCCAGGACCGTGATCCGGTGGCCGCGCCGGTCCCAGTCGTCGCCGGTGCCCGCGAGCAGCGCTCTGGCCTCGGACCACCGGCCCTGGGCGAGCGCGGTGCGGGCGGCGACGAGGTCGGCGTCGTCGAGCGCGGGATCGAAGGAGTGCGTGGCCTTCTTACGAGGGCGGCCGAGCGGGGGCGGGGGTGGGGACACCGCGACGGTTCCTCTACGACTTTTCAGTAACGCCGTCTGCGGCGCGCGAGGCTGCGCGGTCGGGGCGGCCAAGGGGCGGATGATCACGCACAGCAAACCGGTAGGGAGGGCTCCCCGTCAAGGGTGATCGGAAGACGGGCTTCACCAACTCGTCGCACATTCCGACGAGTTCACTTGCATGACATTTCAACCACCTCGCGGCCGCGGGCGCTGCCGGGCCCGGAGCGCTATCGTCAGCCGCATAGCGATGTGTTTTCCGAGCGCAGTCCGAGGTGCACAGCGTGCCGGTTCTCGTCCTCGTCCTCGCCGTGAGCGCGGCCTTCTGTCTGGGCATCGGCTTCGTGCTCCAGCAGAACGCGGCCCGGCGCGCCCCGCTCGGCGACTTCCTGCGGCCCCGGCTCCTGCTCGACCTGATGCGGATGCCGCGCTGGCTCGCGGGCATCGGGTTCATGGTGTGCGGCATGGCGCTCGGCGCGGTGGCGCTCGGCAACGGCGAGGTGTCACTGGTCGAGCCGCTGCTCGCGACGAACCTCCTCTTCGCCCTCCTGCTCTCCCGGCTCCAGACGTACGTGCCGCTGGGCCGGCAGGGCTGGCTCGGTCTCCTGCTGCTCGCGGGCGGCGTCACCGCCTTCATCGTGGCGGGGCAGCCCAGCGGGGGCGGCGAGAAGGCGGGGCCGCTGCGGCACTGGCTGATCATCGGGCTGATGGTGGGCGGGGCGCTGCTCCTCGCGGCGCTCGCCAAACGGTCCCGGCTGAGCAAGGCGCCGGTGCTCCTGGCGGTGGCGACCGGGATGCTCTACGGGGTGCAGGACGCGCTGACCCGGGTCAGCGGGCAGCGGTTCCAGGCGGGCGGCCTGAGCCATCTGTTCCTGGGCTGGCAGCCGTACGCGGTGCTGCTGCTCGGGGTGACGGGGCTGCTGCTGGTGCAGAGCGCCTTCGAGACGGCGCCGCTGCGGATGTCGCTGCCCGCGCTGACCGCCGCGCAGCCGCTGGCCGGGATCGCGTGCGGGGTGGGATTCCTCGGGGACCGGCTGCGCACGGACGCGGCGGCGCTGACCTGGGAGGTGCTGGGGCTGGCCGGAATCGTGGCGGGGGTCGTGCTGCTGGGGCTGCATCCGGCGATGCCGGGGGCGGCGGCGCACGACCGGAACGCGGAGTCGAGCCCGGTGTAGGGGCGGGGCCCGGGGCACGGCTTAGCCTCGGGGCATGAGTTCTGCGAGTTCTGCGAGCCCTTCCGAGGGTGCCGAGAGTTCCGAGGCGCCTGAGGTGTCGGCGCACGCGGCGCGTTCGGCCGAGGAGATGCTGGACATCGTCGACGCGGACGACCGTGTCGTGGCGCAGGTGGCGCGTGGCGAGGCGTACGCGCGGGGGCTGCGGCACCGCTGCGCGTTCGTCCTGGCCCGCGACCCGGAGGGCCGGGTGTTCGTGCACCGGCGCACCGGCACCAAGCTCGTCTTCCCCGGGATGTACGACATGTTCGTGGGCGGGGTGGTCGGCGCGGGAGAGACGTACGACGAGGCCGCGCTGCGGGAGGCGCAGGAGGAACTCGGCGTCTCCGGGCTGCCGCGGCCGACGCCGCTGTTCCGCTTCCTGTACGAGGACGGGGCGGGGCGCTCGTGGTGGTCGGCGGTGTACGAGGTGGTCTGCGACCGGCCGGTGAACCCGCAGGCCGAGGAGGTCGCCTGGCACGCGTTCCTGCCGCAGGAGGAGCTGGACCGGCGCATCGGCACGTGGCCGTTCACCCCGGACTCGCTCGCGGCCTGGGCACGCCTGCGGGCCCGCGGCTGACGGACACCGCCTAAGGTCCACACCGTGATCGAATTCGCACGCAACGTACGGCTCTGGTTCGCCCCGGAGCGGGTCAGGGACGAGGGCGAGACGCCGGACTACCGGTTCTCGCTGGCCAACGAACGGACCTTCCTGGCCTGGCTGCGCACCGCGCTCGCGCTGATCGGCGGCGGTTTCGCGGTCGACCAGTTCCTGCCGGACCTGCCCTGGGGCTGGCGGGTCGGACTCGCGCTCGCCCTGCTCGCCTCGGGCGCGCTGTGCTCCCTGCGGGCCGTCAGCCACTGGGTGCGGTGCGAGCGGGCCATGCGCAAGGGCGAGGACCTGCCGGTGTCCCGGTTCCCCGCGCTGCTGAGCGTGGTGATCGCGCTGGTCGCCGTCGCCATGGTGGTCGTGGTGTTCGCCGGCTGGGCGGGGTGAGCGGGCGTGGAGGAACCGGTACGCGATCCCGGACTGCAGCCGGCGCGGACCCGTCTCGCGTGGCGGCGTACGACGCTGTCGTGCACCGTGGCCGCGATCCTGGCCGGACGGACGGCGCTGAGCGGCTCCGGCGGGGCGCTCGGCTGGGTGGCGGCCGCGCTGTGCCTGCTGGTGTGGCTGGGCTTCCTGGCGGTGGCGCACCGGCGCATCACGGGCCTCGCGCTGCACGAGGTCGCGCCGCCGGTGATGTCGCGGCGCGGGGCGGTCATGGCGTCGCTGTGCACGGTGGCGCTGGCGGTGTTCGCGTCGCTGCTCGTCACGTGAACCGTGTGACGTGAGCGGCGCGGCGTGAGCGGCGCGGCGTGAGCGGCGCGGCGTGAGCGGCGGACCGGCACGGCCCGGGAGCGTCCGGCGAGGCCCTCTTCCGTGAACGCGCGGGACGAGGCAGCGTAAGAACGATCACGTTCGTCCGCATCACTGGACGACATACCGACCAGTCAGCATGATGGTGGCCGACGACGCTGCCGCCCGTTTCCCCGGAGGACCCCGATGAGCCACCCCCCAGGTCTCGACCTCGACCAGCTGCGCGCCCACCTCGACCGGGAGCGGCCCGGACTGGTCGGCGGTCCGCTGACCGCGCGGCTCATCGAGGGCGGGCGCTCCAACCTGACGTACCAGGTCGGGGACGGGACGACGCGATGGGTGGTGCGGCGGCCGCCGCTCGGCCACGTCCTGGCCACCGCGCACGACATGAAGCGCGAACACCGGGTCATCGCCGCCCTGCACACGACCGACGTGCCGGTGCCCGAGCCGGTCCTGCTGTGCGAGGACGACTCCGTGCTCGGGGCGCCCTTCTACGTCATGGAGTTCGTCGACGGCACCCCGTACCGGACCGCCGAGCAGCTCGCGACGCTGGGCCCGGAGCGGACCCGCGCGGCCGTGCTCGGGCTCGTCGACACGCTCGTCGACCTGCACGCCGTGGACCCGGAGGCGGTCGGCCTCGGCGACTTCGGCCGGCCGGAGGGCTTCCTGGAGCGCCAGCTGCGCCGTTGGGGCAAGCAGCTCGACGCCTCCCGCAATCGCGATCTGCCCGGCATCGACGCGCTCCAGGCCGCGCTCGGCCGCACCCTGCCGGACTCCCCCGCGCCGACGATCGTGCACGGCGACTACCGGCTCGACAACGTCCTGGTGCGCCAGGACCCGGACGGTGTCGACCGGATCAAGGCGATCCTCGACTGGGAGATGTCGACGCTCGGCGATCCCATGACGGACCTGGGTCTGCTGGTCATGTACAGCACGGACCTCGGCATGACCGAGTCCCCCGTCTCCACGACCGCGACGGCCCCGGGGCACCCGGACCCGGCCGAGCTGATCGAGCGGTACGCCGCGCGCTCGGGGCGCGACGTCTCCGCGATCGCCTGGTACACGGCGTTCGCCTGGTTCAAGCTCGCCGTGATCCTCGAGGGCATCCACTACCGGTACACGCTCGGCCAGACGGTCGGCGCCGGCTTCGACCGGATCGGTGAGCTCGTCCCGGTCTTCATCGAGCACGGCCTGACCACGCTCAAGGCCCCCCAGGAAGGCTGACCCGCATGGACTTCGCATTCGACGCCCGCACCGAGGAACTGCGGGAGCGGCTCCTCGCCTTCATGGACGAGCACGTGTACCCGGCCGAGGCCGTCGCCGCCGAGCAGCGCACCGCGCTCGACTCGCCGTGGCAGACGCCCGCCGTGGTCGGGGACCTCAAGGCCGAGGCCCGCCGGCAGGGCCTGTGGAACCTGTTCTTTGACAAGCACAGCCTGCCCGACGCCGAGCACGGCGCGGGCCTGACCAACCTCCAGTACGCGCCGCTGGCCGAGATCACCGGCCGCTCCCCGCAGCTCGCGCCGACCGCGCTGAACTGCGCCGCCCCGGACACCGGGAACATGGAGGTGCTGGCCCAGTTCGGCACCGAGACCCAGCGCAAGCAGTGGCTGGAGCCGCTGCTCGCCGGGGAGATCCGCTCGGCGTTCGCGATGACGGAGCCGGAGGTCGCCTCCTCCGACGCCACGAACATCACGACGCACATCGAGCGCGACGGCGACGACTACGTCATCACGGGCCGCAAGTTCTACATCTCCGGCGCCATGAATCCGGACTGCAAGATCTTCATCGTGATGGGCAAGACGGACCCGGACGGGCCCGACATCCGCCGCCAGCAGTCCATGGTCCTCGTCCCCCGCGACACCCCGGGCGTCGAGGTACGCCGGGCCATGACGGTCTACGGCTTCGAGGACCACTGGCACGGTGGCCACGCCGAGGTGGTCTTCGACCACGCGCGCGTGCCCGTCTCGAACCTGATCGGCGAGGAGGGCGGCGGCTTCGGCATCGCCCAGGCGCGGCTCGGTCCGGGCCGCATCCACCACTGCATGCGGCTGATCGGCATGGCCGAGCGGGCCATCGAGCTGATGTGCCGCCGGGCCGTGGGCCGCACCGCGTTCGGCAAGCCGCTGGCTCAGCAGGGCGTGGTGCAGGAGTGGATCGCGGACGCGCGGGTCACCGTGGAGCAGCTGCGGCTGCTCGTCCTGAAGACGGCCTGGCTGATGGACACGGTGGGCAACAAGGGGGCGCACACCGAGATCCAGTCCATCAAGATCGCGACGCCGCGTGCGGTGGTCGACATCATCGACAAGGCGGTGCAGCTGCACGGGGCGGGCGGTGTCTCCCAGGACTATCCGCTGGCGGAGCTGTGGGCTGCCGCCCGGACCCTGCGACTGGCCGACGGCCCCGACGAGGTGCACCAGCGATCGCTGGCCCGGCGGGAACTGAAGCGGTACGTCTAGGCTCGCCGCCGGGTGCGGGCCGGTGGGGCTTCTCGCGCAGTTCCCCGCGCCCCTGGAGATG
>NZ_JBHYTK010000247.1:0-7630 GCF_042749255.1 Streptomyces sp. NPDC059524
GCTCCGGCCCCCGCGCCGGTCACCCCGGCTCCGGCCGCGCCGGCCGCCGTGTCCCCCGTGGACGACGGCGCCTACGTGACCCCGCTGGTGCGCAAGCTCGCGTCGGAGAACGGCGTGGACCTGTCCAGCGTCAAGGGCACCGGCGTCGGTGGCCGTATCCGCAAGCAGGACGTCATCGCCGCCGCGGAGGCCGCCAAGGCCGCCGCTCCGGCCGCTGCCGCCCCGGCCGCCGCCGCGCCGAAGGCCCCCGCCCTGGAGGTCTCCCCGCTGCGTGGCCAGACGGTCAAGCTGCCGCGCATCCGCAAGGCGATCGCGGACAACATGCACAAGGCCCTGCACGAGCAGGCCCAGCTGTCCTCGGTCATCGAGGTCGACATCACGAAGCTGATGAAGCTCCGTGCCAAGGCCAAGGACGGCTTCGCCGCCCGCGAGGGCGTCAAGCTCTCCCCGATGCCGTTCTTCGTCAAGGCCGCCGTCCAGGCGCTGAAGGCCCACCCGGTCATCAACGCCCGCCTGAACTACGACGAGGGCACGATCACCTACTTCGACTCGGAGAACGTCGGCATCGCCGTCGACTCGGAGAAGGGCCTGATGACCCCGGTCATCAAGGGCGCGGGTGACCTGAACATCGCGGGCATCGCGAAGCGGACCGCCGAGCTGGCGAACAAGGTCCGTACGAACAAGATCGCTCCGGACGACCTGGCCGGCGCCACCTTCACGATCTCCAACACGGGTTCGCGCGGTGCGCTGTTCGACACGGTCATCGTCCCGCCGAACCAGGTCGCCATCCTGGGCATCGGTGCCACGGTCAAGCGCCCGGTCGTCGTCTCCGACCCGGAGCTCGGCGACACGATCGCCGTGCGCGACATGACCTACGTGACGCTCTCCTACGACCACCGTCTGGTGGACGGCGCCGACGCGGCCCGTTACCTGACGACGGTCAAGCAGATCCTCGAGGCGGGCGAGTTCCACGCCGAGCTGGGCCTGTAAGACCCTCAGGAGCGCCCCGTAGGACCCTCGGGAGCGCCTGAGCAGCACGACGGAGCCCCCGTCCGGAGACCGACCTCCGGGCGGGGGCTCCGTGCTGCCCGGGGCCAGGGCCGGCGGTGTCTCAGCCTGTGGGCACCGGGCGTCCACCGGCGGCCCTCGCGCGGGCCCGGGAGCGGGTGCGCCGATCGGTGCCGGTTCGGGTCCCAACGGGGCTTGTGGGCGCCGGAGTTGGGCCGTTTCGGGGGCCGCCCGGCCGGGCCCCGGCACCGGGCGCACCGATGACAAAACGTGCCACGTAACGCGCATCACCTGCGACGGGAGCCCTCGCGCCCTTCCTGGCCTGGGGCGCGGCCGTATTGTCTAGAGGTCGATGTCCTTGGCCTCCCGGAGGAGCCCACAATGACCACGCCCGTCGTCCACTCGCTGCGCGAACAGATCCGCGAGCACATCGTGGAGGGGATCGTGAGCGGCCGCTGGAAGCCGGGCGAACGGATCGTGGAGCGACGCATCGCGACCGAGCTGGAGGTCAGCCAGACGCCCGTGCGGGAGGCCCTGCGGGAGCTGGAGTCGCTGCGCCTGATCGAGTCGGCGCCGAACAAGGGCGTGCGGGTGCGGAACCTGTCCGCGGCCGACCTGGAGGAGAGCTATCCGGTGCGGGCCGGCCTGGAGGCCATCGCGGCCGAGCTGGCCGCCGAGCGCCTGGCCGAGGACTGCTCGGCCCTGGAGCCGCACGTGGCGGCCCTCTACCGGGCCGACCAGGAGGCGGACGGGACCGGCCAGGTGCGGCACACGGTGGCCTTCCACCGGGAGCTGGTGCGGGCCGCGAACAACTCGGTGCTGCTGCACACCTGGGAGGGGCTCGGCATCGAGGTCTTCACCGCACTGTCCATCCGCTGGCTGGGCACGGTGCAGCAGTCGTACGCGGAGGAGCACGAGGAGATCGTCGCCGCGTTCCGGCGCCGGGACCCGGCCATCGCGGAGATCGTGAAGACCCACGTCCTGGGGTGCGCGCCGCGCGCGTGACCTGAGGTACGGAGGAGCGCCCGGGAGGGGCACTGGGTGCCCCTCCTCTTCGCTTTCGGGGCGTTTTCGGGTGTTTGACCTGGCACCTTGTGCCGACTTTCGCGTTCTGGCGAGGTTTTACCCCTGCACCCTTTGATCGATCATCGATCAGGGAGTTACAGTCGCCGACGGGTCCACACCCGGACCCCGCCCTGTCCTGCCAAAGACATCAAGGGCACCCCCAACCCCACCCCCTTCGACTCAGGAAGGCGTGCGGCGACTATGACCGACCCCATGCGCATCCAGCAGAGCGAGCTCGACCAGCTCCCGGACCGCGACCCGGAGGAGACCGCCGAATGGCAGGCTTCCCTGGACGCCGTCACGGAGGCCGCCGGCCCGCACCGTGCCGCGTACCTGATGCGGCGCACACTGGAGCGCGCCGAGGCGGGCGGCCTGGCGCTGCCGAAGCTTCTTGAGACGGACTACGTCAACTCCATCCCCACCGCGGCCGAGCCGGCCATCGACGGTGACGAGGAGATGGAGCGCCGGATCACCGCCTGGAACCGCTGGAACGCGGCGGCCATGGTGACCCGCGGCTCGAAGCACGGCGTCGGCGGCCACATCGCCACCTTCGCCTCGGCCGCCTGGCTCTACGAGACCGGCTTCAACCACTTCTTCAAGGGGAAGGAGGGCGACGGCTCCGGCGACCAGCTGTACATCCAGGGCCACGCCTCCCCGGGCATCTACGCCCGCGCCTTCCTCGACGGCCGCCTGAGCGAGCAGCAGCTCGACCTGTTCCGCCAGGAGTCCGGCGGCAACGGCCTGCCGTCCTACCCGCACCCGCGGCGCCTGCCCTGGCTGTGGGAGTTCCCGACGGTCTCCATGGGCCTCGGCCCGCTGTCGGCGATCTACCAGGCCCGGTTCAACCGGTACCTGACCAACCGCGGCATCAAGGACGTCTCCGCCTCGCACGTGTGGGCGTTCCTCGGCGACGGCGAGATGGACGAGCCCGAGTCGACGGCGGCCCTCGCCCTGGCGAGCCGCGAGGGTCTGGACAACCTGACCTTCGTCATCAACTGCAACCTGCAGCGCCTCGACGGCCCGGTGCGCGCCAACTTCAAGATCGTGCAGGAGCTGGAGGCCCAGTTCCGCGGCGCCGGCTGGAACGTCGTGAAGTCGCTGTGGGGCAACGCCTGGGACGAGCTGTTCCAGCTCGACACCACCGGTGCCCTCGTCCGCCGGCTGCGCGAGGTCCCGGACGCGCAGGTGCAGACGTACCAGACGCGTGACGCGGCCTACATCCGCCAGGACTTCTTCGGCAAGGACCCGGCGCTGGTCGAGCTCGCGAAGCTCATCAGCGACGACAAGATCCTCGAGTGCTTCCACCTGTCGCGCGGTGGCCACGAGCCGCGCAAGGTCTACGCCGCGTACAAGGCCGCCCTGGAGCACAAGGGCGCCCCGACCGTGATCCTGGCGCAGACCGTCAAGGGCTTCACCCTGGGTGAGGGCTTCGCGTCGAAGAACGCGAACCACCAGATGAAGAAGCTCACGACGGACGAGTTCAAGAACATGCGTGACCTTCTCGAGCTCCCGATCAAGGACAGCGACTTCGTCGACGGTGTGGTCCCCTACGGCCACCCCGGCGCCGACTCCCCCGAGGTGCGCTACCTCCAGGAGCGCCGCGCGGCCCTGGGCGGTCTCGCCCCGGCCCGCCGCACGCAGCCGCTGCCCGCGCTCCCGGCCCCGGCCGACAAGGCGTTCGCGTCCTTCGACAAGGGCTCCGGCTCGCAGTCGGTGGCGACGACGATGGCCTTCGTACGCCTGGTCAAGGACCTCGTGCGCGACAAGGAGACCGGCAAGCGCTGGGTTCCGATCGTCCCGGACGAGGCCCGCACCTTCGGCATGGAGAGCCTCTTCCCGTCCCTGGGCATCTACTCGCCCAAGGGCCAGACGTACGAGCCGGTCGACCGCGACCAGCTGATGTACTACAAGGAAGCCAAGAACGGCCAGATCCTCAACGAGGGCATCACCGAGGCCGGCTCGATGGCCGACTTCATCGCCGCGTCCAGCGCGTACGCGACGCACGGCGAGGCGATGATCCCGTTCTACATCTTCTACTCGATGTTCGGCTGGCAGCGCACGGCCGACCAGATGTGGCAGCTCGGCGACCAGCTCGGCCGCGGCTTCCTCGTCGGCGCCACCGCCGGCCGCACGACGCTCACCGGTGAGGGCCTCCAGCACGCGGACGGCCACTCCCCGATGATCGCCGCGACGAACCCGGCCGCGCTGACGTACGACCCGGCGTTCGCCTACGAGGTCGCCGCCATCGTCAAGGAGGGTCTGCGCCGCATGTACGGCGAGGCCCGTCCCGACGAGGACCAGAACGTCTTCTACTACCTGACGGTCTACAACGAGCCGATGCCGCAGCCCGCGAAGCCCGCGGCCGACGGCATCGACCAGGGCATCGTCAAGGGCCTGTACCGCTTCAACACGGCGGAGACCGCGGGCCTGTCCCCGGCCGCCAACGCGCCGCGCATCCAGCTGCTCGGCTCCGGCACGGCGATCCACTGGACCCTCAAGGCGCAGCAGCTGCTCGCCGAGGAGTGGGGCGTGGCCGCCGACGTGTGGTCCGCGACCTCGTGGACCGAGCTGCGCCGTGACGCGCTGGAGGCGGACGCCGCGATCCTGCGCGGCGAGGAGCGGGTGCCGTTCGTGCGGCAGGCGCTCCAGGGCGCCGAGGGCCCGGTCCTGGCCGTGTCCGACTACATGCGCCAGGTCCCGGACCAGATCGCGCAGTGGGTGGAGCAGGACTGGTCCTCGCTCGGTGCGGACGGCTTCGGTCTGTCCGACACCCGTGAGGCGGCCCGCCGTCACTTCGGCGTCGACGCCGAGTCGATCGTCGTCGCGGCCCTGGCCCAGCTCGCCAAGCGCGGCGAGGTCAAGGCCACGGCCGTGAAGGAGGCGCGCGAGCGCTACGGCCTGTAGGCCCTCCCGAGAGGTACCGCGCGTGCCCCGTCCCGGATTGCCGGGGCGGGGCACGCGTGCGTGAATGGACGGGTCCGCCGCCCGCTGCCCGGAGGCGTCCCGTGAAGATCTCCAAGACTCCGTCCGCGCCCTGCTGGGCGAGCCTGTCGACCACGGACACCGCCGCGGCGGGCCTGTTCTACGAGGCCCTGTTCGGCTGGCGGGCCGAACCGGTGGCCGATTCCTCGGCCGGCGGGTACGGGAACTTCGCGCTGGACACCGGTGGGCCGGTGGTCGCCGGGGTGGGCCCGGTGCGGATGCCGCAGCAGCCGGCGACCTGGCTGCCGTACTTCCAGTCGAGCGGGGTCGAGGCGATGTCCGCGCGGGTCGGGGGCAACAGCGGCCGCGTCGTGTCGGGGCCGCACGGCATCCTCGACCAGGGGCGGCTCGCGATCTGCCAGGATCCGGCGGGCGCGGCGTTCGGCCTGTGGGAGCCGCTGGAGCACGCCGGGTTCCAGACGGTGAACGTGCCGGGCAGCTTCTGCTGGTTCGAGCTGCTGACCCGGGACGGGCCGGGGGCCGTGGACTTCTACCAGTCGGTGCTCGGCTGGGGCACGCACCGGCGCGGGGACGGCCCGTACACGGAGTGGACCGTGGCCGACGAGCCGTTCGGCGGGATGGTCGACATGTCGACGGGCGAGTTCCCGCCGGACATCCCCTCGCACTGGAACCTGTACGTCGCCGTCACCGACCCCGACGCGACGGCCGCCCGGTGCGCGGAGACCGGCGGGCAGGTGCTCGTGCAGCCGACGACGATCGACGCCGGCCGTTTCGCGATGCTGGCCGATCCTCAGGGCGCGGCGCTGTCCGTGATCCGCTTCGCGGACTGAGCCATGATGGCGGCATGCGTGCCGCCCGGCTGATCAAGATGGTGCTGTTGCTCCAGTCCCGCCCCGCGATGACGGCGGCGGAGCTGGCCCGTGAGCTGGAGGTCTCGGAGCGGACCGTGACGCGGGACGCGCAGGCCCTGTCGGAGGCCGGCGTCCCGGTGTACGCGGACCGGGGCCGGGCGGGCGGCTACCGGCTGATCGGCGGCTACCGGACCCGGCTGACCGGGCTGGCGCGCGGGGAGGCGGAGGCGCTGTTCCTGTCCGGGGTGCCGGGCGCGCTGCGCGACATGGGCCTGGAGGACGCGGCGTCGGCGGCGCGGCTCAAGGTGTCGGCGGCGCTGCTGCCGTCGCTGCGGGACGCCTCGCGGACGGCCGCGCAGCGGTTCCATCTGGACGCGCCGGGCTGGTTCCACGAGCCGCGCACGCCCGAGCTGCTGCCCGCGGTCGCGGAGGCGGTGTGGGGCGACCGGGTGCTGCGGGTCGCCTACCGGCGCGGCTCCGCGGATCGCGGACCGGCGCCCGTGGAGCGGGAGTTGGAGCCCTACGGGCTCGTGCTGAAGGCGGGGGTCTGGTATCTGGCGGCGCGGGTGCGGGGTGGTTCCGGCGGCGGGTTCCGGGTGTACCGGCTGGACCGGATCGACGCGGTGGAGCCGGTGGAGGCGGGTTCAGGGGGCGGGGAGTCGTTCGTACGGGACGAGGAGTTCGATCTGCCCGCGTTCTGGGCGGAGCGGGCGGAGCAGTTCGCTCGGGCCCTGCTGCGGGCCGAGGTCGTGGTGCGGCTGACGGAGGCCGGGGTGCGGCGGCTGCCGCAGGTCACGGACGGGGCGGCGGCGCGGGAGGCGGTGGCCGCGGCGGGGCCGGCGGACGGGGCGGGGCTCGTCACCGTGACGCTGGCGGTGGAGTCGGAGGAGGTCGCGTTCACGCAGCTGCTCGCGCTGGGGCCGGACGCGGAGGTGGTGGCGCCGGCCGGGCTGCGGGAGCGGCTCGGACAGGCGGCGCGGGCCATGGCGGCGCGGTACGCGTGAGCCGGTGGCATGTGCTGCTCCGGCGAGTTCGCGCACTCGGCGTGCGTCCGTGCGGCGCAGGGCAGATGCTTGTCCCGTGATGGACGAGACGGAGTTCTGGGAGATCGTGGACAGCACCCGCGAGGCCGCCGAGGGCGACCCCGAGGACCACGCCGAGCTGCTCGTCGACCGGCTGCTCCAGCTGGATCCCGACGCGGTGCTCGACTTCGCCCGGCACTTCGAGTCCCGGTACAACCGGGCGTACCGGTGGGACCTGTGGGGTGCGGCGTACGTGCTGCTGGGCGGGGCCAGTGACGACGCCTTCGACTTCTTCCGGTGCTGGCTGATCGGGCAGGGGCGGGAGGTCTTCGAGGGGGCGCTGCACGATCCGGACTCCCTGGCGGAGTCGCTCCGCGAGTTCGACGAGGAGGTCGACGGGGACGGGGAGGAGCTCGGGTACGCGGCGGACGAGGCGTACGAGGAGCTGACCGGGGCGGTCGCCGCGGATCTGGGGATTCCGCCGGCTCCGGCCGAGCCGGAGGGGGCGCCGGTGAACTTTGAGGATGCGGGTGTGCTGACGCAGTTGTACCCGCGCTTGGCCGAGCGGTTCGGCGTGGCGCCGTAGCTTCGTCCGTTTCGTCGCCGGGTGCGGGCCGGTGGGGGCTGGTCGCGCAGTTCCCCGCGCCCCTGGAAGGCAGCGGCTTCGCCGCGCCTTCCCCAGATGAAAGGCGCCCCGCACCTTGATCGGGGAAATGCGACCCGAAGGGTCTGCATTTCAGG
>NZ_JBHYTK010000248.1:0-3169 GCF_042749255.1 Streptomyces sp. NPDC059524
CTGCGCCGCCCCCGGCACCCGAGCCCGAACCCGAACCGGCGGCACCGGAGCGACGCCCGGCTCCCCCGCCGGCCCCGCCGGAACGGCCCCCGGCTCCCCCGGCCGCGCCGCCGGCACGGCCACCGGCCCCGCCGGAGCGGCCGCCCCGACCGCCCCGCGACCGGCGCGGCTTCGCGGAGGCCGCCGGAGCCGCGGGCTCGGGCACGACGATGGTGACCGGCACCCCGGAGGGCTCCCGCGCACCCGTGATGGTGACGAGCTCCTCGTCCGTGGAGCGGACCTGGGTGGACCGCGGCCGCACCCCCGCGTCCCGCATCAGCCGCTGCACGTCCCGCTTCTGCTCGGGCAGGACGAGGGTGACGACGCTGCCGGACTCGCCGGCGCGGGCCGTACGGCCGCCGCGGTGCAGGTAGTCCTTGTGCTCGGTGGGCGGGTCGACGTTGACGACGAGGTCGAGATCGTCGACGTGGATGCCGCGCGCCGCGACGTTCGTGGCGACGAGCGCGGTGACGCGGCCGTCCTTGAACTGCTCCAGGGTGCGGTTGCGCTGCGGCTGGCTGCGGCCGCCGTGCAGCGGGGCCGCGAGGACGCCGGTGGCGAGCAGCCGCTTGGCGAGCCGGTCGGCGGAGCGCTTGGTGTCGACGAAGAGGATGACGCGCCCGTCGCGGGCGGCGATCCGGGCCGTGACGGCCTTCTTGTCGGTCTCGTCGAGCACGTGCAGGACGTGGTGCTCCATCGTCGTGACGGCGCCGGCCGACGGGTCGACGGAGTGCACGACGGGGTCGGTGAGGAACTGGCGGACGAGCCGGTCCACGTTCTTGTCGAGCGTCGCGGAGAAGAGCATCGTCTGACCGCCCGGCGCGACCTGCTTGAGCAGCGCGGTGACCTGCGGCATGAAGCCCATGTCGGCCATCTGGTCGGCCTCGTCGAGGACCGTGATGCGCACCTCGCCGAGGGCGACGTCGCCGCGCTCTATGAGGTCCTTGAGGCGGCCCGGGGTGGCGACGACGACCTCGGCGCCGCGGCGCAGCGCGCCGGCCTGGCGGGAGATCGACATGCCGCCGACGACGGTCGCGAGACGCAGCCGCAGCGCGGTCGCGTACGGGGTGAGGGCGTCGGTGACCTGCTGGGCGAGCTCGCGCGTGGGGACGAGCACGAGGGCGAGCGGCAGCTTCGGCTCGGCGCGCAGGCCCGAGGTGCGGGCGAGCATCGGCAGGCCGAAGGCGAGCGTCTTGCCGGAGCCGGTGCGGCCGCGGCCGAGGAGGTCGCGTCCGGCGAGCGAGTTCGGCAGCGTGGCGGCCTGGATCGGGAACGGCTCGGTGACGCCCTGCTCGCCGAGGGTCTTCACGAGGGCGACGGGCATGTCGAGCACGTCGAAGGACTCGGCCGGGGGCAGCGCGGGCGTGGAGCTCTCCGGCATGGTGAACTCAGCCGGCGGGCTGGGCTGCCGCCTGCGCTGCTGTTCGGGCGCGCGGCGCTGGCCACCCGCCGCGGGGCGGGGACTGCGTCGGCGGGACGGGCGGGGGGAGCTGGCCATGCGGCATGCCTTCCGGGGACTGACAGAACAGGCCTGACAGGAACAGGCGGGGACAACGCGAACCGGGGCCCGCACCGCAAGGTGCGGACCCCGGCCCGTGTGCTGCGTGATCAGGCGGGGAGGATGTTCTCCGCCTGGGGGCCCTTCTGGCCCTGGGTCACGTCGAAGGTGACCTTCTGGCCTTCCTGGAGCTCACGGAAGCCCGAGGTGGCGATGTTCGAGTAGTGGGCGAAGACGTCGGCGCCGCCGCCGTCCTGCTCGATGAAGCCGAAGCCCTTTTCCGAGTTGAACCACTTAACGGTACCGGTGGCCATGTTGTTCTCCTTGAACAGGTAGCAGCTCCCATTCCGAGAACACCTCGGAAAACAATAATGCGCCTGAGGAACATTCCCGTCAGGCGCACATAAAGTCTATGGGTACCAAAACTGCAACGCCATCGACTCTAACATGCTCCTTCACCGCGTGGCGATCCCGTCCAGAACCATCGACAGGTACTGGCGTGCGATCTCCTCGGGACTGTGGTGCCCGCCGGGCCGGTACCAGGACGCGGCGACCCAGACGGTGTCGCGCACGAAGCGGTAGGTGAGGCGGATGTCGAGGTCCGCGCGGAAGACGCCGTCGGCGACGCCCCGCTCCAGGGTCGTCAGCCAGGTCTTCTCGAAGCGCCGCTGGGACTCGGCGAGGAACTCGAAGCGGTCCTGGGTGACGAGGTGGCGGGACTCCTTCTGGTAGATCGCGACGGCGGGCCGGTGCCGGTCGATCTCCCGGAAGGACTCGGTGACCAGCGCCTGGAGCGTCTCCCGGGGGCCGAGGTCCGCGTCGAGCACGGTGTCGTAGCCGGACCACAGCTCGTCGAGGAACGTGCGCAGGATCTCCTCCAGCATCGATTCCTTGGAGTCGAAGTGGTAGTAGAGGCTGCCGGCGAGCATGCCCGCGTGATCGGCGATCTTGCGGACGGTGGTGGCGTTGTACCCCTGCTCGGCGAAGACCTCGGCCGCGGTCTGGAGCAGCTCGCCGCGCCGCTCGGGCGCGGCGGTCGTCGCCTGGGGCTTCTTCTTGGTAGGCACACGCCCATTGTCGTACCCGGGGGAACACTCAGAGCCACAGGGCCGGATGTTCGTCCGTCAGGTCGGTCCGTACCGGCTCCGTGAAGCGGCCGGTGCCGAAGCGGGAGCGGAAGTACAGCAGCGGGCGGCCGTCGGGGCGCGGGGTGGTGAGGGCGGTGACGCGGCCGATGACGACCTCGTGGTCGCCGCCGTCGGCGATGCGCTCGACGGTGCATTCGAGGTGGGCGAGGGCGCCGTCGAGGAGGACGGTGCCGGGGTCGCGGCCGGTGTGCCAGCCGAGGTCGGCGAACTTGTCGGCGGAGCGGGAGCCGAGGGTGCGGCACTCGCCGCGCTGGTCCTCGGCGAGCACCGAGATGCCGAACCGGCCGGTGGGCCGGAGCCGGGCCCAGCTGGACGAGGTGCGCGCGACGCAGAAGAGCACGAGCGGCGGGTCGAGGGAGAGGGAGGCGAAGGACTGGCAGGCGAGTCCTGCCGGGGCGGGGGGGGGCGGGGGGGCCGCGGCCGCCCCGGGCGCCCCGGCGCCACCCGCGCCCGCCGCGCGCGCCAACCCCCCCCCGACCCGGGC
>NZ_JBHYTK010000248.1:3179-7574 GCF_042749255.1 Streptomyces sp. NPDC059524
GGGGTGGGGGGGGCGGGGGGCGCGAGCGGCTGGCGCGGCCCGCGCGGGCGGGCGCCCGCGCGGCCGCGCGCCCCCCCACGACGGTGACGCCGGAGGCGAACCGGGACAGGGCGTCCCGGAACTCCCCCGGATCGACGGGCGCCATGGTGGTGCTCAGCCGTTCCACTCGTGGCCCCACAGCGAGTCGGAGGTGATCTCCCGGGCGGTCCAGGTGGCGGGGTCGACGACGAGGCCGTCCCAGCCGTACTCGACCTGGAAGCCGCCGGGCGCCTGTGCGTAGAAGGAGACCATGTGGTCGTTGGAGTGGCGGCCGAGCGACGAGGCGATCGGGATGCCGGCCTTCTTCATGCGGTCGAGTCCGTAGCCGACGTCGTCGAGCTGCTCCAGCTCGACCATGAAGTGGACGATGCCGGGGGGCAGGGCGCCGGGGTAGAGGCCGAGGCTGTGGTGGCGGCGGTTGGGCGACAGGAAGTACATGCGGTACGCGTCCTGGCCGGGCTTGCCGGTGGGGACGGCGACCGGGGGCAGCTGCATGGAGTCGCGCAGCTGGAAGCCGAGGAGGTTCTCGTAGAAGTCGAGGGCCTCGTCGATCTCGACGGCCGGCAGGACGACGTGGCCGAGGCCGAGGTCGCCGGTGGTGGGGCTGGTGGTGCCGGTGACGAAGCGGTTGCCGTAGGGGGTGCCGAGGGGGCTGTGGTCCTGGGCCTGGCCCCAGTAGATCTCCAGCGGGTTGCCGGCCGGGTCGCTGACGTGGATGAGGCCCTGGACGCGGCGGTCGGCGAGGGTGGCGGCGTCGCCTTCCTTGACGGCGTGTCCGGCGGCCTCCAGCTCGCTCGCGGCGAGGGCGAGTTCACGGGCGCCCGGCACCTCGAAGCCGGCGGCGACGAGACGGTCCTGGGTGCCCGCGACGAACTGGAAGCGGTGGACGCGGTCGTCGATGCGGACGTTGAGCTGCTCGTCGGTGCTGCCCTGGGCCTCGACCATGCCGAGGATGTCCAGGACGTAGGTGCGCCAGGCGGCGAGGTCCGTGGTCTCGATGCGGAGATAGCCGAGTGAGCGGATGTCCATCCGTAACTCCCGTACGTGAGTGGGGTGGTTCGGTCGAGTGGTTCAGTGGGTGAAGAAGTCGATGGCGAGGCGGTTGAACTCGTCGGCCTGCTCGGTCTGGGCCCAGTGGCCGCAGTGCGGGAAGACGTGGAGCCGGGCGTTCGGCATCGCCTTGAGGGCGACGAAGGCGCCGTCGATCGGGTTGACGCGGTCCTCGCGGCCCCAGGTGAGCAGCGTCGGGTGGGTGATGCGGTGGGCGTCGCGCCACAGCTGGGTGCGCTCGGTCCAGGCCGGGTTGGCGAAGGCGGCGCCCATGCGGGCGGCGCCGAGCCTGACCTCGGGGTCGAGGGCGCGCAGGTAGCGCTCCTCGACGAAGGCGTCGGTGACGATCGACCGGTCGTACGCGAGCACGGAGAGGAAGGCCCGCATCTGGTCGCGGGTCGGCTCGGGCGACATGTTGAAGTCGAAGAGCCGCTGGATGCCCTCGGTGGGGTCGGCGTGGAACAGGTTGAGGGTGACGCCGCCGGGGCCCATCAGGAGGAGCTTGCCGACGCGGTCGGGGAAGTCGAGGGCGAGGCGGGCGGCGGTGCCGCCGCCGAGCGAGTTGCCGACGAAGTGGGCTTGGGCGATGCCGAGTTCGTCGAGGAGGGCGACGGTGGCGCGGGCGGAGGCCGTCCAGTAGTCGGTGTCGAGCTCGGGCTTGTCGCTGTCGCCGAAGCAGAGCTGGTCGAGCAGGATCGTGCGCAGCCCCGCGGCGGCGAACGGGGCGAGGTTGGCGCCGAAGTTGGACCAGCCGGAGGCGCCGGGGCCGCCGCCGTGCAGCATGACGACCACGGGCCCGTCGGCGGGGCCCGCCTCGTGGTAGGCGAGGGCGTGGCCGCCGGCCTTGACGGTGCGCCGGGTGGACTCGGCGGTGAGGGCGGTGGTCACAGCATCACGTCCTGGACGTCGAGGCCGAGGGCGTCCTGGCCGAACATCAGCAGGGCGCGCTCGGGGTCGTTGGCGGCGTGGCCGCGGCCGGTGTGGATGTCGCGCCAGGCGCGTTGGACGCCGGCGGGGCCCGCGCCGGTGCGCATGGCGTTGCCGCCCGCGTTCTCCATCAGCAGGTCGACGGCGGCGGCGCAGCGCTCGGTGGCGAGGACCTGGTCGCGGCGGGCGCGGGCGCGCAGTTCGGTGCTCAGTTCGCCGCCGGCGCTGACGATGTCGTACATCTCGCCGATGTTTCCGCGCAGTTGGCGCCAGGCGGCGTCGATGTCGCTGGCGGAGCGGGCGAGGCGGATCTGGGCGAAGGGGTCCTCGGCGACCTTCTGGCCGTAGGAGACGCGGATGCGCTCGCGGGTGGCGGAGACGAAGCCGTCCCAGGCGCCCTGGGCGATGCCGACGATCGGCGAGGAGATGGTGGTGGTGAAGACGGCGGCGTACGGGAGGCGGAAGACCGGCTCGGGGTTGATGTCGAGGCCGGGGGCGGCCAGCGCGGTGACGGGGCCGTAGGACAGGGCGCGGTGCTCGGGGACGAAGACGTCCTCGACGAGGATGTCGTTGGAGCCGGTGCCGCGCAGGCCGACGGTGTCCCAGACGTCCTTGATCTCGTAGTCGGTGCGCGGCAGCAGGAAGGCGCGCATGTCGACCGGGTTGCCGTCGGCGTCGGGGACCAGGGCGCCCAGGATGATCCACTGGGCGTGGTCGCAGCCCGAGGAGAAGTGCCAGCGGCCGCTGAGCCGGAAGCCTCCGTCGACGCGGGCCGCGGTGCCGGTCGGGGCGTACGAGGAGGAGATGCGGGTGTCGGCGCGCTCGCCGTTCTCGCCCCAGACCTCGTCCTGCGCGGCCTTCTCGTACAGCGCCACGTGCCAGGGGTGGACCCCGAGGACGGAGGCGACCCACCCGGTGGAGCCGCAGGCCTGGGCGATCTCCTTGACGCAGTCGTAGAAGACGGCCGGGTCGGCGCCGTGTCCGCCGTAGCGCCGGGGCTGCAGGAGCCGGAAGAAGCCGGTGGACGCCAGTTCCTTGACCGTGGCCTCGGGGATCCTGCGCAGCTCCTCGGCCTCGGCGGCGCGCTCGGCGACGGCGGGCAGGAGGGCGCGGACCGAGGCGAGGACTGCGGCGGTGGAGTCTTCGGTCATGTGAGGCACCTTCACGATGGGGCGGTGGGGTGAATGTGAGGGGACCGTAGGCGCGGCCCGGGGCGGTGCGACAGCGGGGGTTCCCGCTGAGCGGGAAGCGGTGGCGGGGCGGGCCCGGAAAATCCACCGTGTCCACTCTCTTCCCATGTCAGCCCCTGACGTGGCAAGGTCCCCTCAACGCTGAAGGACGACCGCGTCGTGGCGGTTCGTACCCCTTTGCTCTGTCCCGTTTGGGGGTGTGCTGTGCTCGAAATGGCCCCTGAGGCTGCCGTGGCTCCGCTGTCTCTGCTCGAGAAGGCCGAGAAGGTGCTCGCCGCGTTCGACGGCGGCCGCGGCCGGCTCTCGCTCACCGACGTCATCCACCGTTCGGGCCTGTCGCGCACCTCCGCGCACCGCATCCTGGACCAGCTGGTGCAGCTGCGCTGGCTGGACCGGGAGGGCCGGGACTACCGGCTCGGGCTGCGGATGCTGGAGCACGGCGGACTGGCGGCGCACCACAACCGGCTGGTGCGGGCCGCCACACCGCATCTGGACGCCCTGCACGAGGCGACCGGCAAGCAGGTGCACCTGTACGTGCTGGACGGGGCGACGGACGTCGTCTGTCTGGAGCGGTCCGGTTCGCTGCCGTCGTCCTCCGGCGAGCGGACCGACCGTACGCCGCAGGTGCGGGTCGGGGCGCGGCTGCCGGCGCACGCCACGGCGGCCGGGAAGGCGATGCTGGCGTTCGGCGACCAGGCGGACATCGAGCGGGTGCTCGCGGCGGGGCTCGCGCCTCGTACGGCCCGTACGGTGAGCCGGGCCTCCGTGTTCTGCTCGGAGCTCTCGCGGGTGCGGACGTCCGGGCTCGCCTACGACCGGGAGGAGTCGTTCCCGGGGCTCGTGTGTGTGGCGGTGCCGTTGCGCGGGGCGGGGCGGGCCGTCGCGGCCGTGTCCTTGTCTTCGCTGGGGCCGCAACGGGGGCTGGAGCATCAGGAGGCCCGGCTGCGGGCCGCTGCGCGGGCGATCTGGCGGGATCTGCACGGTCCGGGTCGTGCGGCGCGGTTCGCCCAGGCGCCGGATGTCGCGCCCATGGGGCCCGGGGACCGGACTCTGCCGAACATGTTGACCTGGGTGCGCCAGGACTCCTGGATGTGATCGAGCGTCGGCGGCTGCGGGTGGTTCGTGGCTGGTCGCGCAGTTCCCCGCGCCCCTGAGATGCATGGCGCTTCGCGCCGCATCTCCCCGAAGG
>NZ_JBHYTK010000249.1:0-2639 GCF_042749255.1 Streptomyces sp. NPDC059524
CCCCGCGCCCCCCCCCCGCGCGCGCCCCCCCCGCGGGGGCCCCGCCCCCCGGGGGGGGGGGGGGGGCGCCCCCCGCCCCCCCCCCCGGGTCGGGACCGGTCGCCGGTGAGGGCTACGCGGCGGTCCACAGCGGCCGGACCTCGAGGGTCTCGGGGTTCGGCCACGTCTTGGCGATCTCGACGGCGGCGTCGCGGTCGGCCGCCTCGACGATGATGTAGCCGCCCAGCGTCTCGGCGTCACCGGCGAACGGGCCCTCGATCACCTGGGGGGCGCCGTCGGCGTCGCGGCGGACCGTCACCGGGGCGACGGCCTCGGTCTCGAACGCCTCGCCGCCGACGAGGACACCGGCCTGGCCCTGCTGGCCCATCCAGCCCTCGATCTTCTTGCGGTACGTGGAGCGGTCTTCCTGGATCTGCCGCCGGGACTCGGCGTTCTCGATGATGACGATCGCGAACTTCATTCGGTTCTCCTGTCGCACGGTGCGAAAACGTGACCGGAATTATGAATTCCAGAATCCGAGGGGATCCTCATATGCCCCTTTGATTCATGTCAAGTCGACACAGCTCGGACAACTGGGTTGTGGTAAAGGTGAATTGGCGCCCGCATTCCTGCTGAATCCAGCCGCGGGCACACCACTTCCGACGGTAACGCCATGAAAGAGCACGCCCCTCGAATTCCGCTCGAGAACGGCTCGAGAGCCGTTCCGGGCCGTGTCACGAGAGGTCGAGCACCTCGCCGCTCACCGTGTCCCGCACCCGCAGCGCCTCCATCGGACACGACTCCACCGCGTCCCACACCGCGTCGTCCGGAGGGAACTCCTCCGTGGAGGGCGTCGAACGCCCGTCCACCACCTGGAAACGGTGCGGAGCCACCCCCGCGCAGATGCCCGTCCCCATGCACGCCTGCGCATCGGCCTCGATCCGCCAGCGGGCCTGCTTCTCCTGACCACTCATGACGTTCTCCCTCACCACGCGACCGGAAGCCGCCGCGGCCCCCGGAACAGTCCGCCGGACTTCCACTCGACCTCGTCCGCCGGCACCGCGAGCCGCAGTTCCGGAAAACGCTCCAGCATGCCGCCGATCGCCACCCGCAGTTCCATACGCGCCAGCTGCGCGCCCAGGCAGTAGTGCGCCCCGTGACCGAACGCCAGATGCGGGTTCTTCTCCCGGGTGATGTCCAGCCGGTCCGGATCCTCGAACATCCGCGGATCACGGTTCGCGTTCACCGCCGCGGCCATCACGCCCTCACCGGCCCGCACCGTGCCGCCGCTCAGCTCCACGTCCTCGAGCGCGGTCCGCGCGTTGCCGACACCGTTGCCCAGCGGCACGAAGCGCAGCAGCTCCTCCACCGCCCGCTGCAGCAGCTCCGGCCGCTCGCGCAGCAGCGCCAGCTGGTCCTCGTGGGTCAGCAACACGTAGATCATGTTGGCGAGTTGGTGCGCGGACGTCTCGTGCCCGGCCACCAGAAGCGTCACCCCGAAGGTGATCAGCTCGTCCTCCGAGAGCCGGTCGCCCTCGTCCCGCGCGGAGACCAGCACCTGGAGCAGATCGTCGTACTCCCCGCCGCGCCGCGCCGCCACCAGGTCGGCCAGGTACGCGCGGATCGACGCGTCCGCCGCGACGGCCTCCTCCTTGGTGTAGGCCGTGGTCGACATGATGACCTCGGACCAGTGCTGGAACTTCTCCCGGTCCTCGTACGGCACACCGAGCAGCCGGCAGATCACCGCGATGGTGAACGGTTCGGCCAGGTCCCGCACGACATCGGTGGGAGCGCCCTTGTGCTCCGCCGTGTCCAGGAGCCCCGCGAACAGCTCCTCCAGCCAGCCCTGCATCGCGCCCATCCGGCGCGCCGTGAACGCCTTCGACACCAGCTTGCGCAGCCGCGTGTGCTCCGGCGGGTCCATGCTCAGGATCGTGTCGCCGCGCCGGGCCAGCGGCGTCGTGCGCGGCGTGTCCTCGCCGATCTGGTTGCGGCTGAAGCGGGGATCGGAGTTCGCGGTGCGCACGTCGTCGTACCGGGTGACCAGCCACCCCTCGCCGCCGTACGGCGGACGCACCCGCGCCAGCGGATCGCTCTCCCGCAACTCCTCGAACTTCGGGTGGAGTTCGAGCCCGTGCACCTCGCCCTCGAAGGGATAGGTGTGCACCCGCCTCGTAGCCGACATCTGTCCCACTCCTCGCCGCAGCACGGGCCCCGCGCGGGCCTCCTCGCCCTGGGAGCGTGACCCCGGTCCCCGCGGGCCGCCGCTCACTCTTGAACACGCGCCGCCGAGGCGCGCTTCAGGAGGACTCGAGCGCGGGTCCAGGACCGCTCGCGACGATGGCGCACGACCACTGCTTTCCGGAGACGAAGAAGGTCCGTATGACACAGAACCCCCAGGGCGACGTCGACGAGCAGGCCGCGCGCGAGAAGTTCCGCGCGGCGCTGAACCGCAAGGCGCAGGCCTCGCAGGCGCGGCAGGCGCACGAGGAGGGCCGGCTCAAGGTCAAGACCATGAGCGGCTCCGGCAACCGCAAGCGCCAGTTCCGCCGCAAGACCGGCTGACCGGAAACCGGACCCGCGGCGCCCCGAGCCGGACCCAGCCGGGGCGCCCCGGGACCCCGGGGTGGGTGCGGGGCGCCCCGCCGGGGGTGGGGGCC
>NZ_JBHYTK010000249.1:2649-7532 GCF_042749255.1 Streptomyces sp. NPDC059524
CCACCGCCCCCCCGCCAGCGCGCCGCACCCCCTCCGAGACGCGCTCGGGCTCTCTCCCGCCGTTCCGCGGGCCCCCCCCCCCCCCCCGCCGTGTTGAGCGGAGCCGACGCCTCCGTTGCAGCCGTCCGTTCTTCGAGCGCACCTCTAGGTGGCTCCGCGAGGCTCGGAGCCCGTGCGGGACGTCCCGCACGGGTCCGGCCGGCCGGACCGGCCCGCCGTAACGGAGGAGACGACTGTGAGGCACAACCGATGAGGCGCGTCGTGATCACGGGGATCGGAGTCGTCGCGCCGGGGGGAGTGGGCACCAAGGAGTTCTGGTCGCTGCTGACGTCCGGCCGCACCGCCACCCGGGGCATCACCCTGTTCGACCCCGCGCAGTTCCGCTCGCGCATCGCCGCCGAGGTCGACTTCGACCCGGCGGCCCACGGCATCGGGGAGAAGGACGCGCAACGCCTGGACCGGGCCGCGCAGTTCGCCGTGGTCGGCGCCCGCGAGGCGCTGGCCGACAGCGGCCTCGCGGGCTCCCTCGACCCGCTGCGCACCGGTGTCACCCTGGGCAGCGCCGTCGGCTGCACGACCGGCCTCGACGTCGAGTACGCGAAGGTCAGCGACCACGGCTCCGCGTGGCTGGTCGACCACGAGCGGGCCGTGCCCCACCTCTACGACTTCTTCGTCCCCAGCTCGATGGCCGCCGAGGTGGCCTGGACCGCCGACGCCCAGGGGCCGGTGTCCATGGTCTCCACCGGCTGCACCTCCGGCCTCGACTCCGTCGGACACGCCGTCTCGGTGATCCGCGAGGGCTCCGCCGACATCATGGTCACCGGTGCCACCGAGGCGCCCATCTCGCCGATCTCCGTGGCCTGCTTCGACGCGATCCGCGCCACCAGCCCGCGCAACGACGACCCGGCGACCGCCTCGCGCCCCTTCGACCGCACCCGCAACGGATTCGTCCTCGGCGAGGGCTCGGCCGTTCTGATCATCGAGGAGCTGGAGCACGCCCGCCGCCGCGGCGCCCACGTGTACGCGGAGATCGCCGGCTTCGCCTCCCGCAGCAACGCCTACCACATGACCGGACTGCGCGCCGACGGCAAGGAGATGGCCGAGGCCATCCGGGCCGCCCTCGACGAGGCGCGGCTCGACGCGAGCGCCGTCGACTACATCAACGCCCACGGTTCGGGCACCAAGCAGAACGACCGACACGAGACGGCCGCCTTCAAGCAGGCCCTGGGACAGCGCGCCCACGAAGTGCCGGTCAGTTCCATCAAGTCGATGATCGGGCACTCGCTCGGAGCGATCGGCTCCCTGGAAGTGGCCGCGAGCGCCCTGGCGATCGAGCACGACACCGTGCCGCCCACCGCCAACCTGCACGAGCCGGACCCCGCCTGCGACCTCGACTACACCCCGCTCACCGCCCGGGAACAGCGCACGGACACCGTGCTCACCGTCGGCAGCGGGTTCGGCGGCTTCCAGAGCGCCATGATCCTCACCCGCCCGCGCCTGGGAGAAGCAGCGTGAACACCATCACCCCGACCCGCGACGAGACGACCGCGGCGGCCGGCGCGGGGGAGCGTACGGCCGTGGTCACCGGACTCGGCGTCGCCGCACCCAACGGCCTGGGCACCGAGGCCTGGTGGGCCGCCACCCTGCGCGGCGAGAGCGGCATCCGCCCGCTGACGCGGTTCGACGCCGGCCCCTACCCGGCCCGGCTCGCCGGCGAGGTGCCGGGATTCGTCGACGAGGACCACGTCCCCAGCCGGCTGCTCCCGCAGACCGACCGCGTCACCCGCCTCTCGCTGGCGGCCACCGCCGAGGCGTTCACGGACGCGGGCATCGACCCGGCCGACCTGCCGGAGTACGCGGCCGGCGTGGTCACCGCGAGCTCGGCCGGCGGCTTCGAGTTCGGCCAGCGGGAGCTGGAGGCGCTGTGGAGCAAGGGCGGCAACCACGTCAGCGCCTACCAGGCGTTCGCCTGGTTCTACGCCGTCAACTCCGGCCAGATCTCCATCAAGCACGGCCTGCGCGGCGCCAGCGGTGTCCTCGTCTCCGAACAGGCGGGCGGCCTCGACGCGGTCGCGCACGCCCGCCGGCACCTGAGCAGGGGGGCCCGGCTCGTCGTCACCGGGGGACTGGAGTCCGCCGTGTGCCCGTGGGGCTGGGCCGCCCATCTGGCCACCGGCGAGCTGAGCACCCGTGAGGACCCGGCCCGCGCCTACCTCCCCTTCGACGAGGACGCCGACGGGCACGTCGTCGGCGAGGGCGGCGCCCTGCTCGTCCTCGAGGACGCGGAATCCGCCCGCGCGCGCGGTGCCCGCGTCCACGGCACGGTCGCCGGTTGCGCCGCCACCTTCGACCCGGCCCCGGGCCGGGGCGGCCCCCGGCTGGCCGACGCGGCCCGCCTCGCGCTGGCGGACGCCGGGCTCACCACCGCGGACGTCGACGTCGTGTTCGCCGACGCGGCCGGCCGCCGGGACGCCGACCGGGCCGAGGCCGAGGCGCTCACCGACCTGTTCGGCCCGTACGGGGTCCCGGTCACCGCGCCCAAGACGATGACCGGACGCCTGAGCGCGGGCGGTGCCTCCCTCGATCTGGCGGCCGCCCTGCTCGCCCTGCGCGACCAGGTCGTCCCGCCCACCACGAACGTCACCCGGCTCGCCGCCGACTGCCCGCTCGACCTGGTCACCGGCGCCCCGCGCACCGGGACCGCCCTGCGCACCGCACTCGTGCTCGCCCGCGGCCGCGGCGGCTTCAACGCCGCCACCGTGGTCACCGCCGGCTGACCGGCCGGAACCCGTCCTCCCCTCAGCGATCCACCCACCGAAACGAGGTATCAGCGTGAAACACCTGGACATGGCGGATCTGACCACCCTGCTGCGCGAGTGCGCCGGCGAGGGCGAAGGCGTCGACCTCGACGGCGACGTCATGGACGTCCTCTTCGTCGACCTCGGCTACGACTCGCTCGCCGTCCTGCAGACCACCGGCCGGATCGAGCGCGACTACGACGTCGTGCTCGACGAGGAGGCCGTCGACGAGGCCGAGACGCCCCGCGCCCTCCTGGAGATCGTCAACCGGGCCCTGTCCGCCCGCGCCAGCGCCTGACCGCCCGTCCCGCCCCGAGAGGTTCACGATGACCGACCCGAACCGCCGACGGTTCCTCACCCACACCGTCGCGGCGGCCACCGCCACCGCGGCCGCGGGCGGCACCCTCGCCGCCGTCACCGCGGCCCCCGCCCACGCCAGCACGGCCGGCGCCGGTTTCGGACCGGTCTCGGTCGGCGCGTCCGACCCGCGCTACGAGGACCTCGCGCTGCGCGGAAAGAACAAGCGATTCACCACCCGCCCCGAGTCCTTCCAGGTGGTCACCACCACCGACCAGGTCGTGCGGGCGGTCCAGGACGCGGTGCGGGCCGGCAAGCGGGTCGTGGCCCGCAGCGGTGCCCACTGCTTCGAGAACTTCGTCGGCGGTTCGGGCGCCGAGGTCGTCGTCGACCTCGCCGAGATGGACACCGTCCGCTACGACGCGGGCCGCCGGGCCTTCGAGGTCGGCGCGGGCGCCCAGCTCGCCGACGTGTACCGGACCCTGTACTACGGCTGGGGCGTGACCGTGCCCGGCGGTGCCAGCGCCACCGTCGCCTTCGGCGGCCACGTCGTCGGCGGCGGCTTCGGGCAGCTCTCGCGCCGGCACGGCATCTCCTCCGACCACCTGTACGCCGTCGAGGTCGTCGTCGTGGACGGCTCCGGCCGGGCCCGCGCGATCGTCGCCACCCGCGAGCCGGGCGACCCGCACCGCGACCTGTGGTGGGCGCACACCGGAGGCGGCGGCGGAAACTTCGGCATCGTCACCCGCTACTGGTTCCGCTCCCCGGGTGCCACCGGCAGCGACCCGGGCAAGCTGCTGCCGCGCCCGCCCGGTTCGATGCTCGCCTCCACGGTGATGTTCCCGCGCGAGGGGCTCGACAAGGCCGCCTTCCGGACCCTGGTGCGCAACCACGGTCGGTGGCACGAGCGCCACAGCGGCCCCGACTCCCCCTACCGGGGCCTGTTCAGCGGCCTGATCCTGCTCGGCAGGCAGCGCGAGAACGACTCGGGGATGGCCGCCATCGCCTTCACCCACCTCGACGCGACGCTGCCCGGCGCCGAGAAGCTGCTGCAGGACCACATCGACGCGCTCACCGACGGCGTGGGCGCCGAGCCGTACGTACTGCCCACCGAACAGCTGCCCTGGTTCGCCTCCGTCGAGGCACTGGCGGCGAACCAGGACGCCGAGCAGGGCCGCCAGAAGCTCAAGAGCGCCTATCTGCGCCGCGCCTACGACGACGCGCAGATCGACGTCCTCTTCGACCGTCTCGCGGACCTCGACCACTCCCACGACACGGCGTCCGTCTCCCTGCAGGGCTACGGCGGCCGCGCCAACTCCCCGGAGCCCGGCGACACCGCCACCGCGCAGCGCGACTCCGTCATGCGGGCCCTGTACATGAACACCTGGCAGGACCCGGAGAAGGACGACGCCAACGTCGACTGGATGCGCCGGCTGTACGCGGACGTCTACGCCGCAACCGGCGGCGTCCCCGTGCCCGACGGCCAGGGCGACGGCTGCTTCATCAACTTCCCCGACATCGACACGGCCGACCCCAAGTGGAACACCTCGGGCGTGGAGTGGCACCGGCTCTACTACAAGGACAACTACCGGCGGCTGCAGGCCGTCAAGGCGGCCTACGACCCGCGTGACATCTTCCGTCACGCGCTCGCGATCCGCCCGGCCGGGGACTGACCGCACACGAAGGGGCCGGGGCGCGGCCCCGCCCCCGCCCCCGCGCCCGCCCCCCCGGTCCACAGGTGGCCCGCCCCCGCCCCGTGGGGGTGGGGAGGGGCGGGGGGCGGGGGGT
>NZ_JBHYTK010000250.1:0-7504 GCF_042749255.1 Streptomyces sp. NPDC059524
GGCGAGTTCCGACTCGCCGCCGGGGGCCCTTGTCCCGTTTCGGGTGCCATGGAACGGTCGAGGGCGGGAAGACGGGAGGCCTGGACTCACCCGACGGGCGACACGCACGACGAGGGGCACCGCGACGCGATGGCACAACGGACGACGGCACGGACACCGACGCAGACACCACCCGAGGTGCGGGCACAGCCGCGGGTGCGGGAGCCGGTGGCGGCTCCCGAGCAGGGCAGACCGGCCGCCCGGGAGTCGTACTTCGACAACGTGAAGTACCTGACGATCGTGCTGGTCGCGTGCGGGCACGCCTGGGAGCCGCTGACGTACGGCAGCCGGGCCGTGCACGCGGTGTACCTGTTCGTCTACGCCTTCCACATGCCGGCGTTCGCTCTCGTGTCCGGGTACTTCTCGCGGAGCTTCGACATGGCGCCGGGCCGGCTGCGGCGGCTGATCACCGGGGTCGTCGTGCCGTACGTCGTCTTCGAGGTGGCGTACACGCTGTTCTACCGCTGGGCTCAGGACGATCCGGGGTATCCGGTCAGCCTGCTGGATCCCTGGTATCTGATGTGGTTCCTGGTCGCGCTGTTCGTGTGGCGGATGTCGACGCCGCTGTGGCTGCAGCTGCGGCACCCGGTGCCGGTGGCGCTGGCGATCGGCACGGCGGTGTCGATGTGGCCGGGCGTGGGCGGGGATCTGGCGTTGCAGCGGGTGCTGCAGTTCCTGCCGTTCTTCGTGGTGGGGCTCGTGCTGCGGCCGGAGCACTTCGCGCGGCTGCGGACGTGGCGGGTGCGCAGGGTGGCCGCGGCGGTCCTCGCGGCGGCGGTCGTGGCGGCGTACGCCGTGGAGCCGAGGCTGGATGCAGGCTGGTTCTACCACCGTGCCGGCGTCGCCGAGCAGGGCGTACCGGCGTGGACGGGGCTGATCGTCACGCCGGCGCTGTTCGTTCTGGCGCTGGTGCTGACCGCCTGCTTCCTGGCGTGGGTGCCGGGCCGCAGGCTGTGGTGCACGGCGCTGGGCACGGGGACGCTGTACGCGTATCTGCTGCACGGGTTCGTCATCAAGGCGGCCCGGTTCGGCGACTGGTACGCGCATCCATGGCTGCACACGCCGCTGGGCGAGCTGGCGGTGACGGGCCTGGCGGCCGGCGGGATCACGCTGCTGTGCGCGGGGCCGGTGCGCAGGGTGTTCCGGCCGGTGGTGGAGCCGGCCATGGAGTGGGCGTTCCGGCCGACGCGGCGCGAGCGCCGGGCGGCGGCCGGGGGGTGCGCGCGAGAGCCGGCGCGGGTCACATCCGGCGGTGGGTGACGGCCTGCGCCGAGGCGAGCAGGCACTGCATGCGTTCGGTGAGCGAGGCCAGGTCGTCGGCGGGGCTGTGGAACGGGATGCGGACGTCGGCCTGTCCGCGGGCGCGTTCCAGACGGAGTGTCAGTCCGTGCCGGTCGACGGCGAGCGGCTGGACGCGGGTGACGCCGTGCAGGCTGTCGGGGCAGATGAGCCGGGTGAGCTGCTCGACGGCCTCGGGGTGGACGTCGGCGAGGTGGGTGAGGAGCCGGGGTTCGGCGCGGGCCAGCGGGTCGGCGCTGGTGGCGGCGAGTTCGTCGAGGTCGATGCCGGTGCGGCCGGTGCGGGTCTGCAGGACGGCGCGTTCGGTGCGCAGCACCAGTTCGTCGCCGTCCGGGACGAGTTCGCCGGAGAGCCAGAGCCGGGCGCGGATCCGGTCCCGTACGGGGACGGGCGCGGTGTCGGCGAACTCCACGAGGGTCGTGGGGCGGCCGTGCGGGGCGCAGAGCGCGGCGGCGGCGAGGACGCTGTCGGGCGGCGGCGCGATGCGCAGGGTGCCGTCCTCGTCGACGCGGTGGGCGCCGACGAGGTCGTCCCGTCCCACGTCGGTGGTGATGCCGCAGCTGAATGCGGTGGCGAGCACGGAGCGTGCGTGGGCCGCCGTGGTGGGCACGGCGGCAGCGATCGATCGGACACCCATCCCGGAACCTCCATTAGGTAAGGCTTGCCTAACTTATCCGAGACCTCGGTGAGGGTCCAGCCCCGGGGCCCGCCCTCCGGTCCACCCCACCGCCCTGTGTCGTCCCCGCCCGGGCGCGCCGCCGTGCGCTTGACTCGGAAGATGCGCCGATTCCTCCTGTTCGTCCTCGCCGTCGCCGCGGCGGCCGCCACGACGGCCCTGTCGCTGCTCGTGTCGCCCTGGTGGTGGTGCGCCGCCGGTCCCCTGCTCGCCCTGGCCGCGCTCGGCGTCGCCGATCTGACGCAGACCCGCCACTCGGTGCTGCGCAACTACCCGCTCGTCGGCCATCTGCGCTTCGTGATGGAGTCGCTGCGCCCCGAGATGCAGCAGTACTTCATCGAGCGCAACTACGACGGCCGGCCCTACGACCGCGATGTGCGCAGCATCGTCTACGAGCGGGCCAAGGACACCGAGGCGGCGGAGCCCTTCGGCACCGAGCAGGACGTGTACGCGTCCGGCCACGAGTTCCTGGTCCCGTCCATGCGGCCGGTGGACGCGCCCGAGAAGGCGCCGACGGTACGGATCGGCGGGCCCGACTGCTCACACCCGTACGACATGTCCCTACTGAACGTCTCCGGGATGAGCTTCGGCGCGCTGTCCTCGCACGCCATCCGGGCACTCAACGCGGGCGCGGCACTCGGCGGCTTCGCCCATGACACCGGGGAGGGCGGCCTTTCGGACCACCATCTGGCGCCGGGCGGCGACCTGGTCTGGGAGATCGGCACCGGCTACTTCGGCTGCCGCACGAAGGACGGGGGCATGGACCGCGCCGAGTTCGCGGACAAGGTGGCCGACTCCCGGGTCAAATGTGTGTCGCTGAAGCTGTCGCAGGGGGCGAAGCCCGGGATCGGCGGGGTGCTGCCGGGCGGCAAGGTGGACGCCGAGATCGCCCGGGTACGGGATGTTCCGGTGGGCGAGACAGTCATCTCGCCGCCCTGTCACCGGGAGTTCTCGACGCCGCGCGAGATGGTGCTGTTCCTCGCGGAGCTGCGGGAGCTGGCGGGCGGCAAACCCGTCGGGTTCAAGCTGTGCGTCGGTTCACGCGTCCAGTTCCTCGCGGTCTGCAAGGCGATGCTGGCCGAGGGCGTCAGCCCGGACTTCGTCATCGTGGACGGCTCCGAGGGCGGCACCGGCGCGGCCCCGCTGGAGTTCGCCGACCATCTCGGCACCCCGCTCACCGAGGGCCTGATCACCGTGCACAACGCGCTGGTCGGAGCCGGGCTGCGGGACCGGATCCGGATCGGCGCGAGCGGCAAGGTCGCCACCGGCGCCGACATCGTCAAGCGGCTCGTCCAGGGCGCGGACTTCACGAACGCGGCGCGCGCCATGATGTTCGCGGTCGGCTGCATCCAGGCCCAGCGCTGCCACACCAACACCTGCCCGGTCGGGGTCACGACCCAGGATCCGCGCCGGGTGCGCGCCCTGGACATCAACGACAAGGCCGCCCGCGTGTACCACTACCAGCGGGCGACGGTGCGCAGCGCCGCCCAGATCATGGCGGCGATGGGCGTCCGCGACCCGCGTGACCTGGGGCCTCACCAACTGGTCCGCCGCATCGCACCCCACGAACTGGTCTCCTACGCGCAGCTCTACGCGTGGCTGGAGCCGGGCGAGCTCACCTCGGAGGCCCGCGAGGGCTGGGCCCGGGACTGGGCGGCCGCGGACCCCGACCGCTTCTGAGCGCCACCCGCTCACCCCAACTCCACGCGAACGGGGGGTGAATATGCCATCCGCCCACGCGCTCGGCGTCGCGAGCGGCATCATGCCCGCCATGGACGGTACTGCACTGCTCCGAGAGCTCTTCACGGCCGACGAGTACGAGGCGGTCCGCAGGCACGCGGACCATCTGGGAGTGACCGTGAGCGAGTACGTGGCCCGCTCCGCCGCCGAGCGGGCGCTGGAACGCCTGCATCTGACCGAGGCGCTGGAGGCCCGGGCCCCGCACCTGGGCAAACTGTCGATACCGCATCTGGAGCGGACCGGATGCGGAAGCGGTGCCTCGTCCCCGGCGCTCGACCGCTTCCTCGACACGCTGGCCCATCCGGCCGGTCCGGCGGCGGCCGCCGACCCGGCCTGAGTCGGGCAGGGCGCGCACACGGCCCGCCCGTGATCTGCTTGTCGATCAGGTTCCCGGGGAAGATGGCTCGTTACGAGGGGGCTCCGCCCCCGACGCGAACGAGAGGGAGTGATCGTCATGCGTGCGTCCATGGGCGCCGACCGGCGTACCGCGCGCGTGGAGTTCCTGATGCCGCAGGGCTCGGGAGCGGCGCGCTGGGCCCGTCGCATGACCCGGTCGTTCCTCGCCGGGCAGATGGAGTGCGCGGCGGGCGACGCCGAGCTGGTGGTCTCCGAACTGGTCACGAACGCGACCCGGGCGTCCCGCGGGCGCAGCGTCCGGATGAGCCTGCGCCTCGACGCGGGCGAACTGACGGTGGCCGTGCACGACGACGCGCCGGGGCTCCCCCGGATGCGGCCGGCGTCCACGAGCGCCGAGTCGGGGCGCGGGATCGCCCTGGTGCACGCGCTGGCCGACCGCTGGAGCGTGGAGCGGCATCCGTACGGCGGCAAGACGGTACGGGCGGTCCTCGGCCCCTGCTGAACGCGCGGGACGCGACGCCGGCCCTCGGGCCGCCGCCGCGTCCTGGTGGAACGCGGGGCTCAGTGGCCCCGCGCGATCCACTCCTCCAACTGCGGTGCCTCGGCGCCGATCGTCGTCGCGTCGCCGTGACCGGTGCGGACCACGGTGTCCTCCGGCAGCGTCAGGAGCTTCCCGCGGATCGACTCGATGATCGTCGGGAAGTCGCTGAAGGTGCGGCCGGTGGCGCCCGGGCCGCCCTGGAACAGGGTGTCGCCGGTGAAGACGGTGCCGAGTGCCGGGGCGTACAGGCTGACGGCGCCGTGGCAGTGGCCGGGCGTGTGCAGCACCGTCAGCTCGGCCCCGGCGACGGACAGCCGCTGTCCGTCGGCCAGTTCACCGTCGGGCGCGCGGTCCGGGTGGGTCCGCTTCCACAGTTCGGTGTCGGCCGGGTGCAGCAGGATCGGTGCCCCGGTGCGCTCGGCGAGCGCGGGGGCCGCGTCGATGTGGTCGTCGTGCGCGTGGGTGCACACGATGGCGACGAGCCGGCGCTCCCCGACGGCCTCGGCGATGGCGTCGGCGTCGTGGGCGGCGTCGATGACGACCACCTCGCGGTCGTCGCCGACGAGCCACACGTTGTTGTCGACGTCCCAGGTGCCGCCGTCGAGCGAGAACGTGCCGGACGTGACGAGGTGTTCGACGCGCGCGGGACCCGCGGCTGCTTCGGTGGCGGCCATCAGAAGACCACCACCGAACGCAGGACGTCGCCCTGGTGCATCCGCTCGAAGGCCTTCTCGACGTCCGCGAGCGCGATGGTCTCGGTCACGAACGCGTCGAGGTCGAGGCGGCCCTGGAGGTACAGGTCGATGAGCATCGGGAAGTCGCGGGAGGGCAGGCAGTCGCCGTACCAGGACGACTTGAGCGAGCCGCCGCGGCCGAAGACGTCGAGCAGCGGCAGGTCGAGGCGCATCTCCGGGGTGGGCACGCCGACGAGGACGACGGTGCCGGCGAGGTCGCGGGCGTAGAAGGCCTGCTCGTACGTCTCCGGGCGGCCGACCGCGTCGATGACGACGTCGGCGCCGAAGCCGCCGGTCAGCTCGCGCACGGCCTCGACGGCGTCAGTGGAGCGGGAGTTGACGGTGTGGGTGGCGCCCAGCGAGCGGGCGGTCTCCAGCTTCTTGTCGTCGATGTCCACGGCGATGATCTTCGCGGCTCCGGCGAGGCGGGCGCCCACGACCGCCGCGTTGCCCACGCCGCCGCAGCCGATGACGGCCACGGAGTCGCCGCGGCCGACCTCGCCGGTGTTGATGGCGGCGCCGAGGCCCGCCATGACGCCGCAGCCGAGCAGGCCCGCGGCGGCGGGCGAGGCGGCCGGATCGACCTTGGTGCACTGGCCGGCGGCGACGAGGGTCTTCTCGGCGAACGCGCCGATGCCGAGCGCCGGGGACAGCTCCGTGCCGTCCGTCAGCGTCATCTTCTGCTTCGCGTTGTGGGTGTTGAAGCAGTACTGGGGGCGACCGCGCAGACACGCGCGGCACTGGCCGCACACCGCGCGCCAGTTGAGGATCACGTAGTCGCCGGGGGCGACCTCGGTGACGCCCTCGCCGACCGACTCGACGACGCCGGCCGCCTCGTGACCGAGCAGGAACGGGAACTCGTCGTTGATCCCGCCCTCCCGGTAGTGCAGATCGGTGTGGCAGACCCCGCACGCCTGGACCTTCACGACGGCCTCGCCCGGTCCGGGGTCCGGCACGATGATCGTCTCGATGGTCACCGGTGCGCCCTTGGCCCGTGCGATCACGCCCTGAACCTGCTGTGCCATGACGGTCAGCCCTCTTTCTCTACGCGTTCGTTCACGCTTGTTGCCCGCCCATCGTCGCTCACGCCGGGGGTGCGGCGCAGCAGGGGTGCGCAGGTCGGGGCGTTCTAGGCTGCGTACGTGCGTGAGACAAGCTTGGCGGCGTCGACGCTGCTGCCGGTCGACGGGTCGCTCGCGGCGGCGCTGATCGTGCTGCTGGTCCTCGCGGCCACGGTCGCGGCGGTGTTCCGGCTCGCGCCGGACGGGTCGTGGCGGCGTGCGCGGGACATCGTGCTCGCGGGTGTGCGGGCCGCGGTGCAGCTCGCGGTCGTGGCGCTGGTGATCGGCTGGGTGGTGCGCCACGGGGCGGCGCTGCTCGGCTTCCTGCTGGTGATGGGCGCCGTGGCCACGGTGACGGCCGGGCGGCGGGTGACGCGGGCCCGCGGGTGGGGCTTGGCCTGGGCGGCGGTGCCGATCGCGCTGCCCGTCGCGCCGATCGTCGGAGCGCTCGTCCTGTCCGGGCTGCTGCCGACTCGCGGGATCGCGCTGATCCCGGTGACCGGCATCCTGATCGGCGGGGCGATGACGGCGACGGTCCTCGCGGGGCGGCGCGCGCTGGACGAGCTGACCTTGCGCAAGGGCGAGGTCGAGGCCTGCCTCTCGCTCGGGCTGCTCCCCCGCGAGGCCCGCCTGGAGATCGCCCGCCCCGCCGCGTCCGAGGCCCTCCTCCCCGGCCTGGACCAGACCCGCACGGTCGGCCTGGTGACGCTGCCCGGCGCCTTCGTCGGCATGCTCCTGGGCGGCGCCTCCCCGGTGTCGGCGGGCGCGGTCCAGCTGTTCGTCCTCGTGGCGCTGATGGCGGTCCAGGCGATCGCGGTGGCGGCAACGGTGGAACTGGTGGCCCGGGGCCGTCTGCACCGCCCGGGGCCGTGAGCTCGGGCAGCGGCTCTCGGGTCTCGCGTGCAGCCCCGTGCGCCCGGATCGGCTCCTCGCGGCTCTCGTCTGCCCGATGCGGTGTCGTCGCCGAGTGCGGCCCGGTGGGGGCTGGTCGCGCCCCGCGGCGCAGCCGCTGATGTCACGGCCCCGCGCCCCTGGAGGTGCGGCCATGGGGCGCGCC
>NZ_JBHYTK010000251.1:0-7428 GCF_042749255.1 Streptomyces sp. NPDC059524
CGGGGAAATGCGCCCGAAGGGCATGCATTTCAGGGGCGCGGGGAACTGCGCGACCGGCCCCCACCGGCCCGCGGACGGCGAACGGTCAGAGCCACCCCCGCTGCCGCGCCTCCCGCACCGCTTCCATGCGGTTGCGCGTCCCGGTCTTGCCGATGGCCGACGAGAGATAGTTCCGCACCGTCGACTCCGACAGATGCAACTTCCCGGCGATGTCCGACACCGTCGCCCCGTCCACAGACGCGCGGAGCGCATCCGCCTCCCGCGCCGTCAAGGGACTGGGCCCCGCCGAGAGCGCCGCCGCGGCGAGCGCCGGGTCCACCACGGTCTCCCCGCGCAGCACCGCCCGGATCGCCTCGGCCAGCTCCTCCACCGGCCCGTCCTTGACGAGGAACCCGGCGGCACCCGCCTCCATGGCCCGCCGCAGATACCCGGGCCGCCCGAACGTCGTCAGGATCAGCACCCGGCAGTCGGGCACCTGCTCGCGCAGGTCGGCCGCCGCGTCCAGCCCGCTGCGGCCCGGCAGTTCGATGTCCAGGAGCGCCACGTCGGGCCGGCACTCCAGGGCCTTGTCGACGATGACGTCACCGGCCGCGACCTGCGCCACGACCTCCAGATCCGGCTCCAGGCCGAGCAGCAGCGCCAGCGCGCCCCGCATCATGCCCTGATCCTCGGCGAGCAGCACCCGCACGCTCTTGGCGGGCCGGTGGTCCTGCGGCATCTCGGTCACAGGGGAGAGATTACGGGCCGGGGGCGCGTCCGGCGCGTTCAAGCCCGCTCCGCGAGCGTCGCGTCCGGCGCCGACTCCGGTTCACCGGACGGGAGTTCGGCCCGTACGACGAACCCGCCGCGCGGCCCCGGCCCGGACTCCAGCGAACCGCCCGCCGTCGCGAGCCGCTCGGCGAGCCCCTTGAGCCCGGTCCCGCCGACGGCGCCCGGCGCGGGTGCCGCCTCGCCCACCCCGTCGTCGGAGACCCGCAACCGCACCCGCTCGCCCGAGCCGTCGACGGTGATCGTGCAGCGCCCGGCGCCGCTGTGCCGCACCGCGTTGGTGACGGCCTCCCGTACGACCCAGCCGAGCAGCGCCTCGTTCTGCGCGGACAGCGGCGTCCCCGACTGCCGCACGACGGGCTCGATCCCGGCCGCGGTCAGCGCCGAGCGGGCCCGGTCCAGTTCGGTGGCGAGGCTGCCCTCGCGGTACCCGGTGACGGCCTCGCGGATCTCGGTGAGCGCCTGCCGGCCGACCGCCTCGATGTCGGAGACCTGCTCCAGGGCCGCGTCGAGTCCGTGCGGGGCGAGCCGCCGGGCCGCCTCCGCCTTCACGACGATCACCGACAGGGTGTGCCCGAGCAGATCGTGCAGGTCGCGCGAGAAGCGCAGCCGTTCCTTCTCGACGGCCTGCCGCGCCAGTTCCTCGCGGGCCGCCCGCAGGTCCCGTACGGCCTCGGACAGGGACAGGATCGCGGCGGTCACCATCGTCGACAGGAACGTGCCGTACGCGACGCCGATCGCGCCCCAGCCGTCGCGCAGTCCGGCGACCACCGCCGAGAGCACGGTCAGCGCGAGCCCGATCCGCCCCAGGTGCGGGCCCCGGGCGACGGCGCCGACGGCGAGGCCGAGCAGCGGGAAGAACGCCAGCCAGCTGCCCCCGTACACGCCGACGAGGCCGCAGGTCAGCAGCGTCATGACGACGAGCGCCAGGCGGGTCGACAGGGCCTTGCGGGTCTGCGGCCGGAACGCGCGGAACACCACGAAGATGTAGAGGGAGTTGAAGGTCAGCAGGCCCAGGCCGCCGATGACCGGGTCGGTGGACTTGTCCGAGAAGAGGTTGGACAGGGCGCCCATGCCCATGAGCAGCCAGGGCAGCAGGGCGAAACCGTTGGGCGCGGGAGCCATCTCCTCCGGCGGCCGGCCCTCGCCCCTGGCCCGCCGCTCCGCCTTCACCCGCCGGTGCTCCTCCTTCGCGTACGCGTGCTCCGTCTTCCACACCTCCAGCGACCGCCGCCACGCGGTCCAGCCCCGGCGGATCCTCGTCCCGGCCATGTCCCCGACTCCCCGTCCCGATCCGATTCAGATGGTGCGCGCGGCCCTGCGGTACGAGACCACAGCGTACGAACCGAAGGCCAGCAGCCAGGCGGTCAGGACGGCGAGCGCCGCGAGCGAGGGCGCGTGCCCGTCGGCGACGGCCGTGCCGAGCTGCGAGAAGCGGTTGGTGGGCGTGAAGGAGGAGACCCGCTGGAGCCAGTCGGGGAACAGGGTGACCGGGAACCACAGGCCGCCGAGGACCGCGAGGCCCAGATAGCAGAGCATGTTGATGCCTCCCATGGCCTGCGAGGTCATCCGGTAGCCGTTGCCCAGGCCCAGCATCGTGAACGGCAGCGAGCCCAGCCACAGCACGAGCGCGATCACCGGCCACTTCCACCAGTCGAGCCGTACGCCGTTGACCAGCGCCCCGGCCAGCATCACCGCCGCGATGGCGGGCAGCACCGTCACCGCACCGGTCAGGGCGCGCCCGATCACGCCCTGACGTGGGGTCATCGGGGTGATCCGCAGCTGCCGCAGCCAGCCGATCGCCCGGTCCTCGGCGACCCCGCCCGCCGTGTTCAGCGCCGCGCCGAGCGCCCCGTAGGCCGCCATGCCGATCATCGAGCCGGTCTTCCATGTGCCGTCCACGTCACCGAGGTTGGTGAACAGCAGGTACATCATCACCGGCATCGCGACCGAGCCGATCACGAACCGGCCGTCGCGCAGGGTGCGCCGCACTTCGAGCCGCAGGTAGTCCCACATGTCACACACGCTCCAGGTCGCGGGGGTCCGCGGTCAGCGCCATGAAGGCGTCGTCGAGGGAGGCCGGTGCGACCTCCAGGTTCCGTACGGCGTCCAGCGCGGCCAGCGCCATGACCGTCGCGTCCGGGTCCTCGGTGCGCAGCCGGGCCCGCTCGCCCGTCACCTCCACGGACACCACGCCCGGCAGCAGCGCCAGGCCCTCGGTGCCGCGCCCGGCCAGGTCGAAGCAGACCAGGCTGCCGCCGGCCGCCCGGCGCAGCTCCTCGCCCGTGCCGTCGGCCACCACCCGGCCGTGGTCGATCACCACGATCCGGTCGGCGTGCGCGTCGGCCTCCTCCAGGTAGTGCGTGGAGAACAGGACCGTGTGGCCGCGCCGCGCGTACGCCCGCATCGACGCCCAGAACGCGTGCCGCGCCTCCACGTCGAGGGCGGCGGTCGGCTCGTCGAGGACGATCAGCGCCGGGTTCCCGGCGAGCGCCACCGCGAAGCGGACCCGCTGGGTCTGGCCGCCCGACAGCTTGTCGACGCGGCGCCCGGCCAGCTCCTCGATCCCGGCCAGGCGCAGCGCCTCGCCCACGTCCATCGGGTCCGGGTAGCGCCCGGCGACGAAGCCCACGAGCTCGCCGACCGTCACCCGAGGCACCGCCTTGCCCTCCTGGAGCATCGCGCCGACCCGGCCGGCCCGCACCGCGTCCTGCGGCGCTCCGCCGAACAGTTGGACCCGGCCCGCGTCCGGCTCGTCCAGGCCGAGCAGCAGGGAGATGGTGGTGGACTTGCCCGCGCCGTTGCGGCCGAGCAGCGCCACCGTCTCGCCGGGCGCGATGGTCAGATCGAGCCCTGCCACGGCCCTGACCTCGCCGAACGTCTTGACGGCCCCCGTGAAGGACACGGCGGGCGCGGGGCCCGGGCCGGTGTGTGTCGTCTTCGTCGTCATACCCACGACGCTACGGAGCGGGGCCGGCCCCGCGGCAGATCCGCTTGTCCGGACATCGGCAGTACAAATGTCACCGCCACCGTTTCTGACGCCACGTCAGAAATGCGGGCCCCGGCCCTTCCCAACATCCGCCGCCTTGGCTATACATGAGGATCGCCGGACGGAATGAAACAGGTTCTAGAACCGGCCCCTGGCGACCTCGGCGCGACCGACGGTGCGGACGGCCGCGCCGAGGTCTTTCACCACCCGCACCATCCGGCACGACCCGTACCACCCGTACCACCCGTACCACCCGGCATCATCCGCACCGCCAAGCACCACCCGTACGACCCGTACGAGACGTACGACGTGAGGAGCGCTCGCCCCATGCCCATCGACGCCGCGAAGGCCGTAGCCGCCGAGCCCCGGTCCGCCGAGATCACCTGGGACCACAAGGACATCCAGCTCTACCACCTGGGCCTCGGTGCCGGAGTCCCCGCCACCGACCCCGACGAGCTGCGCTACACCCTCGAGTCGAAGCTGCACGTCCTGCCCAGCTTCGCGACCGTCGCGGGCGCCGGCATGGGAGTCGTCGGCGGCCTGTCGAGCCCCGGGGTCGAGGTCAACCTCGCCCACGTCCTGCACGGCGGCCAGACCATCGAGCTGCACCGGCCGATCCCCGCCAAGGGCAAAGCCACCTCCACCTCCCGCGTCGCCGCCGTCTACGACAAGACCAAGGCCGCCGTCCTCGTGCTGCGTACCGAGGTCGCCGACGAGGACGGCCCGCTGTGGACCAGCGACGCGCAGATCTTCGTCCGCGGCGAGGGCGGCTTCGGCGGCGACCGCGGACCCTCCGCGCGCCTGGAGGTCCCGGACCGCGCCCCGGACCGCACCGTCGACCGGCCGATCCGCGAGGAACAGGCCCTCCTCTACCGCCTGTCCGGGGACTGGAACCCGCTGCACGCCGACCCCGAGTTCGCCAAGCTCGCCGGCTTCGACCGGCCCATCCTGCACGGCCTGTGCTCGTACGGCATGACGCTCAAGGCCGTCGTCGACCACGCACTCGACGGCGACGTCTCCCGCGTCACCCGCTACAGCACCCGCTTCGCCGGTGTCGTCTTCCCCGGCGAGACGCTGCGCGTGCGGATGTGGCAGGAGCCGGGCCGGGTCCAGGTGACGGTCTCGGCGGTGGAGCGGGACGAGGCGCCGGTCCTCGCGGACACCCTCATCGAGCACAGCTGATCGAGCACAGCTGACAGAAGGCATCAGTACCTCACCGGGTACTCAGGCGAAGGAGCCGCACCCATGCGAGCAGCCGTACTGCACGAGATAGGCCAGGACAAACTCGAGGTACTGGACGACGTCGAGGCGGTCGGCTTCGGTCCGGGGAAGGTGAAGATCCGGGTACGGGCGACCGGCCTGTGCCACTCCGACGTCTCCGCGATGAACGGGGTGCTGCCGCAGCCCGCCCCGTTCATCCCCGGCCACGAGGGCGCCGGCGAGATCCTCGACGTCGGCGACGGGGTCACCCACGTCAAGCCCGGCGACCGCGTCCTGATGTGCTGGCTGCCCTCCTGCGGCGCCTGCCCCGCCTGCAAGCGCGGCCAGACCCAGCTGTGTCTCGCCGGGTTCATGAACGCGGGCACGCCCAACTTCAAGCGGCCCGGCGGCGACGTGTTCGGCTTCGCCGGGACGGGGACCTTCGCGGAGGAGGTCGTCGTCGACGCCGGGTGCGCCGTGCCGATCCCCGACGACGTGCCCTTCGACATCGCCGCGCTCATCGGCTGCGGCGTGACGACCGGGCTCGGCGCCGCGGTCAACACGGCGGACGTGGAGGCCGGTTCGTCGGTCGCGGTCATCGGCTGCGGCGGCGTCGGCATCTCGGCGATCCAGGGCGCGCGGCTCAAGGGCGCGGCCCAGATCGTCGCCGTCGACCCGGTCGCCTCGCGGCGGGAGGCGGCGCTCAGGTTCGGGGCGACCGAGGCGGTCGCGCCGGACGAACTCGCGGACGCCAAGCAGCGGATCACGGCGGGGGAGGGCTTCGACTACGTCTTCGAGGTCGTCGGCAAGTCGGCCACGGCCCGGACGGCGTACGAGACGACCCGGCGCGGCGGCACCCTCGTCGTCGTCGGCGCCGGCGCCCTCGACGACTTCCTCCAGCTCAACATGTTCGAGCTCTTCTTCGACGAGAAGCGGATCCTGCCCTCGATGTACGGCGGCGGCGACGTCCTCACGTCCTACGAGCGCGCGATCGCCCTCTGGCGCGCCGGCCGCATCGACCTGGCCTCCCTGATCACCCACCGCGTCCCCCTGACGGACATCAACGAGGCCCTGACCCAGATGCGCACGGGCGTAGCCCTGAGGACCTGCATCGAGCTGTAGCACCACCCGCCCCGGCCCCTGGGGCGCACGGAGCGCGCCTTCAGGGGCGCGGGGCCGCATCGATCAGCGGCTCCGCCGCGGGGCGCGAGAAGCCCACCCCCTGGGGCGCGCGAAGCGTGCCTTCAGGGGCGCGGGGAACTGCGCGAGAAGCCCCACCGGGCCCGCACCCGGCATTCAACAAGACACCCCACGGCGCTCAGCCGTGCCCTGACACCCCCCACCACGACGACCCCCGCACAGCCAGACGGACAAGGAGCCCCACCATGGACCAGCCGCTCAAGGGCCGCACGGCAATCGTCACCGGAGGTGCCCGCGGCCTGGGACGGGCCGAGGCCCTGGAACTCGCCCGCCTCGGCGCGAACGTCGTCGTCAACGACTTCGGCCAGCCCGGCCGGGACGGCTCCGGCGCGGCCGACACCAGCCCCGCCGAACAGGTCGCCCAGGAGATCCGCGCGGCCGGCGGCGACGCCACCCCGCACACCGGAGACGTGGCCGACCACCAACAGGCCGGAGAACTCGTCCAGTTGGCCGTCGACACCTACGGGCAGCTCGACATCCTGGTCAACAACGCCGGCATCCTGCGCGACCGCATGATCTTCTCCATGTCGGAGGACGAGTGGGACTCGGTCATCCGCGTCCACCTCAAGGGCCACTACAACACCACCCACTTCGCGGCCCGCCACTGGCGCGAGCGCTCGAAGACCACCGGCGCCCCGGTCTACGGCCGCATCGTGAACACCTCCAGCGAGGCCTTCCTCGCGGGCTCCGCCGGCCAGCCCAACTACGCCGCCGCGAAGGGCGGAATCGTCGGCCTGACCACGTCCACCGCCCTGGCCCTGGCCAAGTACGGCGTCACCGCGAACGTCATCTGCCCGCGGGCCCGCACCCGGATGACGGAGGACGTCTTCGCCGGGTTCGCCCAGCCGGACGAGGGACTCGACCCGCTGGCCCCCGAACACGTCGCCCCGCTCGTCGGCTATCTGTCCTCGCCCGCCGCGGCGAACATCAACGGCCAGCTCCTCGTCGTGCACGGCGGCATCGTCGTCGTCGTCGACCGCCCCCGCGTCCAGGCCAAGTTCGACACCGCCCACGAGGCGTTCACGTACGACGAACTGGACGCGCTGCTCACCCCGCACTACAAGGACCGCCCCGCGAACGAGACCTTCGCCGCGGCGGAGATCCTCGCCCTCAAGCACGACTGACAACGCGGTCTGCGGAAGGCCCGACGACACGGCCGACACGACGGCCGACACGACGGCCGACAAGACGGCCGACAAGACGGCCGACAAGACGGCCGACAAGACGGCCGACAAGACGGCCGACAAGACGGCCGACAAGACGAACGGGCC